>NZ_JADGFC010000039.1 GCF_016744025.1 Sulfurimonas sp. | reverse complement strand
AATAATATATTTAATACTATTGTAAGAATATATTAAGGTTATGTATGTAATACTTCAATTATCAAAAAGGTTTAATATATATAACCTTTGAAATAAAAAAGGATTTAAAATGAATAAAGATTTTGAAAACACAATCAATAGTGAAGATGTAGAGTTTAAAGTTGTAGATAAATTAAAAGGTATCTATGTGCTTATAGAGGGTTTGGTTTTTATGGAAGAAAGCGGAGCGGGTGATAGTATTTATCAAAGACAAGCTTATGAAGCTATCAATACTATTTTAAGTGTAGCTATAAAAAATGCTGTAGGCACTCAAGAGTTAGTAGCAATGCTAGAAAATAAAATAACAAAGTTAGAAAAAACAAAATGAAAATAGATATAAAAGGCTATGAGGGTTTATATCAAGTAGATACGGATGGTAATATTTATTCTATGCGAAAAAATCTAAAAATGAAACTTCAAACAGAACATCAAGGATATTTAAAAATTAATTTATGGGATGGTGAACTACATAAAACTTTTAGAGTTCATAGATTAGTAGCTTTACATTTCATCTCAAACCCTCAAAATAAACCCCAAATAAACCATATAGATGGTAATAAGCAAAACAACAATATAAAAAATTTAGAGTGGGCAACAGCACAAGAAAATGAAAGACACTCTATAGATATACTAGGTAAAACCACATCTTACCCTGGAAGAAAACAAAAAAATAATAAATACGGTATGCAAGGTGTCTCAACTGAAAAAGGTCGAGGTTTTAGAGCTAGAATAGTAATTAATGGTAAGAAGAAAAATATAGGTACTTTTAAAACTGCAAAAGAAGCAGGTGAAGCATACCAAGACTTTGTAAAAAATAATATAGACAAACTCAATCCAAAGCAAAAATAATACTTTTTTAATTTTTGTCCCTTTTTAATTAACCCCTCTTTTAGAAATAATACTTTTATGATTAATAATATAGGAGTATCTCAATGCCACCACAAGTAAAAACCCTTGACCTTAAACCACAATTTAGGGAATTTGAAGTTAAAGGAGTTGATGAAAAAAATAGAACCGTTGAACTAAGTTTTAGTAGTGAAGACCCTTATGAAAGATATTGGGGAATTGAAATACTAGACCATTCAGCTACATCAGTAGATATGGAGCGACTTAACAATTCAGCACCACTACTATTTAACCACGACCGTAATATTGTCGCTGGTGTAATAGAGAGTGCGAAAATTGATAATAGCCGTGGTAAAGCACTTGTAAGATTTGGAAAAAACAAAAAAGCAAATGAAATATTTAGTGATGTGGCTGATGGGATACTAACCAAAGTTTCTGTGGGATACCAGATACTTGAAATGAAGCTTGAAAGTGAAAAGAATGGCATGGAAACCTACCGAGTAACTAGATGGCAACCTTATGAAATATCAATAGTTTCAATCCCGGCGGATGATACTGTAGGTGTTGGTCGCGGTGCTGATAGTGATTTTAAATCACCAGTTAAGATAATAAATGAAAAAATTAAGGAGATAGGTATGACACCTGAAGAAAAAGCAGCTTTAGAAAGACAACAAGCTGAACAATTAGAAGCAGCACAAACTAAAGCTATGAATGATGAAAGAGCAAGAGTAAGAGAAATATCAGCTATGGGTAAAAAACATAAGCTTGATGATTTATCAACTGAAGCTATTGAAAAAGGTACAAGTGCAAATGAATTTAGAGCAGCTGTATTAGAAAAGCTTGGTGCTGTTAAACAAATTGATGGTAAAGGTGGTGATGTTGTACTGAGCGATAATGAAGTTAAAAGCTATTCACTTACAAAAGCAATTTCAGCAGCTATAACTGGTGACTGGTCAAAAGCACAAGATGAAAAAACAGCTAGTGATAAAGTTGCAAAAATGCTAGGTAAAGATAGCCGTGGCTTTTATGTTCCACATCAAGTATTACAGAGAGATTTAACAGCTGCTACAAGTGGTGCTGCTATTGTTGATACTACAAGTGGTGGGGCTAACTTCATTGAGATTTTAAGAAACAAACTTGTAATTGCTAAACTTGGTGGAAAAGTGCTAAGTGGTCTTAGTGGAAATGTTGCAATTCCTAAACAAACTGGTACATCTACAGCTTATTGGATTAATGAGGGTGGCGATACTACAGCTAGTGAACTTGGTCTTGGTCTTATTGAACTTAAACCAAAAACAGTAAGTGCAAAAACTGCATACACTAGACAAATGTTACTTCAAGGTAACCCGGAAGTAGAAGCCTTAGTTATGAATGATTTAGCTGCAAATATTGCACTTGCAATAGATAAAGCTGCTATAAGCGGTACAGGTGCAAATGGTCAGCCATTAGGTCTTTTAAATACTACTGGTATAAATGGTGTTGATTGTTCAGCTGGTCTATCTTGGGCTAAAGTTGTTGATTTTGATACACAAATTGCTAATAGTAATGCTGATATTGACAATATGAACTTTATTAGTGGTGCTGGTGTTACTGGTAAGTTAAAAACTACTTTAAAAGCTGCTAACGGTTCTGAATACTTACTTGAAAAAGGTGAAGTAAATGGTTACAACCATACTAGAACAAATCAAGTAGCTGCAAATACTTTACTATTTGGTGACTTTAGCCAAATGATAACTGGTCTATGGGGTGGGCTTGATATTATGATTGACCCATACGAAAAAGCTGATAGTGGTGGTATCGTAATTCGTGCATTCCAAAGTGTAGATATTGGTGTTAAGTATGCTGAAGCATTTACTGCAACAACTAATATAGACCAAGTATAAGGGGTAATAGATGGCTGAAAAATTAATAACAATTATTATTTTATCTACCATCTTTGTACGAGGTGAAATGTGCAAAGAGGGTGATGAAGTTGATGTAACTGAAAAAGAAGCTAAAGAGCTTATCGCAAGAGGTGTAGCGACTGATGAAGCTTTGTTGCAAGTAACTAGTGGGGATACTGTAAGTTTTAATGAAATGACACTTGAAGAGTTAGGTGAAGTTGATTATACAAAACTAAACAAAGACCCATTAGTTGAATTTGCTACAGCTTGTGGTTTGACTATTACAGATGAAACTAAAGATGACATTTATTCATTACTTGAAGATGTTGATTTTGAAGAAGCTGAGTAGTATCTGATGAACTTAAACGAGATGATGGGTAAAGACTTAGAAGCTAGTTTTAACTTAGATGAATTTGCAATTCTTACCGTGCATTATTTCGCGGGCGAAAATGAAAAGCTAAATATTATCTTTGATGAAGCTACTGAAGTTGTACTTGATAAAGGTGAATTTGCTGGTGTAGAAGCATTAGTACCATCTTTGACATTACCAACTTCTAAAGCTACTAATATTACTCATAAATCTCTTTTTGTGATAGATGGTTTGAATTATGGTGTGATTGAAAAACCCAAACAAAAAGATGGCACTACTATAGTGTATTTGGAAAAAGAATAATGAAAAGACAAATAATAGTAACTAGTATTGTTGAACAAATGAAAAAAATCAGTAATGCAAATGGCTTTTATAGTGAAGCTGGTAAAAATGTTTATGAATGGATGAGTAAGCCACTTGATAAAGATGAATACCCGGCAATCATTATTAGGGATACTACAGATAATACTACAGATGAAAACCAAATATTACAGCATAAGCTAAAGATTGAAATTGATATTGCTGTAAACAACAAAGATAATACAACTTGGGATATGAGAGAAGTTACAAGTGATGTACTTAAATCTTTTGGAATACTTGAAGATACACTTAATTATGAATGTTCTTACCAAGGTAGTGACTCTTTGGTTGAACATAAAGCTGATGTATATGGTGGTGTAAGACTTGAATTTACAGTTGCTTATGCTACTGGAAGATGGGAGCAGTAAACTATGTGGTCTGAATTAAAAAGGTTGCTTGATAATATAGCTAGTGTTGGAACTATTAGTGAAACACAAAGTAGTAAGGGTAAAGCCTTGGCTCGTGTGAAACTACTTACAAGAACAACGGCTTTTTATCCTATTTTATCTTTTTCAAATTCATTCAAAAGACATTTTATCCCGGCACGAGTTGGTGAACAAGTATTAGTTATTCATCCTTTTGGTGAAGCTAGTGTTGGTTTTATCATAAGAGGTATTTTTAATAAAAATCGTAAAGAACACGACTTAGCAAATGACCATACTGAAGTTATAGATTTTGAAGATGGAACTGTTATCACTTATGATACTGAAGCTAAAGAACTTAAAGTAAATGCTAGTGACAAAATTACCATCATTTGTAAAGCTGCAACAGTAACAGCTGATACGGTTGATGTAGTTGCTGATAGTGTAGTTGTTGATAGTAATAGTATTGATTTAGGTACTGGTGGTAAAGGTGTGGTAACTGGTAATTGTATTTGTGCATTTACGGGAGCACCACATCATGATTTTAGTTTAAATACTAGGAGTAAAAAGTAATGGCACTTGATAGTGATACTTTAGCAACAGATATACAAACAAATCTTACATCTTGTGGATTTGGACTTATTGCACAAAATAAATGCTTTTGTGAAGCTATAGCAAAAGCTGTAGTGGAACATATTAAAGCTAGTGCTGAAGTGCCAGTAACAACTGGTAGT
Organism: Sulfurimonas sp.; assembly: GCF_016744025.1. Classification (GTDB taxonomy): domain Bacteria; phylum Campylobacterota; class Campylobacteria; order Campylobacterales; family Sulfurimonadaceae; genus Sulfurimonas. The sequence goes on along the minus strand of NZ_JADGFC010000039.1, from coordinate 14,920 downwards.
AGTAGTGGAACATATAAGGTTACTTGATGAATTTTAAAGTAAGTATCAAAGATAGTATAAATAGGATTTTAAAAACTCCATTAGGTTCTAGAGTAATGCGACCAAATTTCGGTTCACTACTTTATACACTTAGAGATAGAGAGTTTAATGATGAATATAGACTACTAGCTAAAAAATATACTTATGAAGCGATAATCAATAATGAACCAAGGGTAAAAGTTGAAAATGTAGATTTTAAAGTTGAACCAGTAAACGGTGTAGTTACTTTGGTAATTATACTTACAAACGGTGAAATAATAGAGGTAGAAAATGATTAGTTTAAATGGTGTAAAAATGCCGGAAGTTTTAAGAACTTTAGATTATGAAGAAATCTTAGCAAAGAATATAAGTAATTTTAAAGTTTTAGTACCAAATTGGCAACCACTTGAAAGTGATGAATTTACTATTGTTAATCAAGCTTTTGCTTATAATGAACTTCATCTTAGAGCGGAGTTCAACAACATAGTAAAAGCTTTTTTCTTACCGTTTTCTACTGGTCGTGACCTTGATTATTTAGCATTTACATTTTATGGTGGAATTAAAAGGCTGCAAGGCTCTTATCCTTACGCAACTTATGAATTTACTCTAAGTGATGTACTTGGGCAAGATGTAGTTATACCAGGTAATTTAATCTTAACAGATGAAACAAGTAATTATCAAGCAAAACTTTTAAGTGATGTAATTATAAGTGCTGGTGAAGATAAAGCAAGCGGTATAGTTGAACTAGAACTTGAAATAAAATCAAGTGAAATCAAAACTGAAATTATTACTACACCTTTACCATTTGTAATTAAAGCAAGTGCTAAAGATACATTTTTAAATGGTAGTGATGTTGAAAGTGATGAAGAGTTTAAACAAAGAATACTTTTATCTATGGCTGATAAATCAACAGCTGGAAGTGAAGAAACTTACAAGTCATTTACTTTTAATGCTGATGAACGGATTGAAGATGTAGCTGTAAGAAGTGGACTAAAACCATTACTTACTTATGTACCTCTTTTTGTTGGTCAAGATGAAGTTGGAATATTAGCAGCACTAACACAAGTATTTACAGATATGGCTACAGTAGAAATATTTTACTATAGCCAAAATGCTGATAGCTTAATGCAAGAACGAATAGAACTAACACTAAGTGATGATGATGTGATACCACTTACTGATAAGTTAAAAGTGGCACAAGCTACTCAAATACCTTTTAGTGTAAGTGCTGAACTTAAAATATTACCAAATCAAGAAACAGCAACAGTATATAGTAATGCTATGGCTGCTCTTGATGTAGGTATAAAATCACTTAAACAAATTGGTACAGATATAACACTTAGTGAAATAAATGAGTTTTTAAAAGTACCAGGTGTTAAAGAAGTAGTTATATCAGAACCTACAAGTAATGTAGTTGTACCAAATGACAGTATAGGAGTAAATAGTGAAAACACAATCACTTATACCATCATTTGAAGATATAAAGTTACATAGTGCTGATTATGTAGCTAGTGAAACTTTTAAACAGTTATCTAGTGAAATAAAAGCTATTGAAACTTTAGCAAATCCTTTAGAGTGTGATGAAAAGTATCTACCATTTTTGGCTTATGCTTTTAAGGTGGATTTTTGGGATGAAAGCCTTAGTATTGATAACAAAAGAGCTTTAATCACTAAAAGCTTAGAACTACACAAGATAAAAGGCACTACTGGAGCTGTTAAAAAAGTATTTGAAGCTTTAAATATGAAAGCTACTATTAAAAAGTGGTTCGAATATGAGGGTGAACCTTATCACTTTAAGATAGATTTATCTGTAGAAGATAGACCTATAACACCTGACATGATAGAAGAGCTTGAAAAATATGTTGGACTATTTAAAAATGTAAGAAGTATCTTAGATGAAACTGATGTAATCGCTACATCTAAGGGCACTTTAAAAATATGTATAGGTGCTATATCTGAAGTAACAGAAATAGCACCTTATGGAGTGAATTAATGGCAAATACATTATTAACAAATGTTGGTATCAATGCTTTAATAAATGCTAATAGTAGTGGAATTTTAGCAAAACCTAAAACATTTGCTTTTTCAAATCAAGTTATTACACCAGCTGCTGAACTTGTATCTGATGATATTACACCTTGGATAACTAAAAATATATCAATGGTATCTATGGTTCAAAATTCAAATATAGAATTTACTTGTACAGTAAACCCGGATGAAGCAGTTGAGGAAGTTAAAACTGTTGCTATATATCTTGAGGATGGCACACTTTTTAGTGTATCAACAATTAATGGTATAGGTAATGGTTTGAAACAAACCGTAAAGGTTCAGATTGATTATGAAAATGTAGATGGTTTGATGGATTTTATTTATGTTCCTACTGATTATTATGATTTACAGTTAAGCATAATTGATACTTCAGTATCTCTTGGACTTCAAGAGATGGAAAATGCTAAACAACTTGGTTTAGTAAAAAATAAAATAGGAGTAAGCTAATGGATTTAACAGCTTTACAGACAAAGATAAATAACTACATAACTGTAGTAAGTAGTTGGGTTAGGAATATTGGGGCTATTTATTTTGATAGTGTTCCAGCTGATGTAACCGTTCAATTAATTGATGAAGATGGAAATGTTGTAGATAGCACAATTCCTAATAGGGCTAAGATATTATCTGATATGAGTAATACGATATTTGATAAGCTAGATGTTGATAAACCAATTTTTGAGAAAGTAACAGCATATTCGATAAAGATTTTATTAGGCTTTAGGGTTAGGGTTGGAGAGAATACTATACAGACGGTATCAGATTTTACACTAGATCTAAATGTTAATTTAGATACTGGATTGAAAACATCAGGTACTGATTATTATGTTTTTGCTCTATCTGATGGTGGTTTTATAATAAGTGCTAGTAAGCTTAATCCTGATGGCTTTACATCAACTAATAGCAAACTAATTGGTGGTTTTCACTATGGACTTATTCCTGAAGATGAAACACCTACTGGAAATAAAACAACTGATGATATGACTGCTATCAATGGTATTAACAAATACTCTTTTTGGGATTTAAAGTTTAGACCAATTTCAAACCCGGAGGGTATGGTCTATATAGGGGGTAAATGGTATGACATTTATTTATTAAATAGTGAACATATTACAAATGGAACATCTAAAGCAAATACTATTATAGCTGCTGGTACTACAGATTATGGTAGAGCTAGACCTAAAATACCATTAGAATATGGAGGTGATGGAAATATTGATTATGGGTCTTTCAAATGGATACATACAACAGAAATAGCAAAAGCACATTCAAAAGAACTTATCAGTTATGAGGAGTTTATGGCTATAGCTTATGGTGTGAATGAGGGTAAAAGTTCTAGTACAAATGGATATGAGATTGTGGCTGGAAAAGTTGAACACTACTCTGAATTAACTTCTAAATATGGAATTGAACAAGCTACTGGTGTTCAGTATCTATGGGGTAAAGATTTGATGAATGGCTATGGAACTACTTCTTTTGCTTGGAAAGATAATCTTGAACAACGAGGTCAAGTTTATTCAACATCAAATTCACCTACAGCAGTTCTGCTGGGTGGCGACCGTGACGATGGGGTTAATGCCGGTTCTCGTGCCTCGAATTGGGACTACTATGTTTGGAGTTCGGGTTGGGGCGTTGGTTGTCGTTTCGCTTGTGACCACATGAAGCTTGTATAGAGAGCGGAAGCGAACGATATGAATAATGCAAATGATTTAATTATTATTGAAAAATATGAAGAATTTGTAAATTATATTTACCCTGTGCTTCAAAATATCCAACGGAGGCATGGCGTAGTAAAAGAAAGAGTTTTACTAATCATTTTTGAACAAGTAGAACTTTTTTATAAAGCTTTAAAATCTAATCAAAAAAGTAGATTATATGAGGCTGATAGTAACTTAGCAAGTATTAGGTTTTATCTTAGATTTTTGGCTGATAAGAATAGAAAGCTTATCAGCCAAAAACAACATAGAGTAGCTAGTATTAAAATCGCTGAAGTTGGAAAGATTTTAAATAGTTGGATTAAGGGCAAATGAGACAGCAGTTCTACTGGGTGGCAACCGTGACAATGGGGTTAATGCCGGTTCTCGTGCCTCGAATTGGAACAACTATGTTTGGAATTCGAATTGGAACATTGGTTGTCGTTTCGCTTGTGAGTACAATAAACAATATGCTCTCATGCTTTGCTAAGGCAAGTGTGGAGCGACCTACATTTTGTGGTCAGCTTGTTTGTCCCGCGATAGCAAATACATTAAGAGGTCTGTAAAAGTGGGAGTAACTAATTTGAAAGCACAAGACAGCATTTTAAAGGGTAAGAAAAATGGGTAAAAGATATAAAAATTTATTTGAACAAATTGTTAATATTGATAACCTTAGAATTGCTTATATGAAAGCAGTACGAGGTGGTAATAGATTTACAGCTGGTCATTTAAAATTTAAAGAAAATTTAGAAGCAAATTTATATCTTTTACAAAAAACAATGATAGAAGAAAGATACACGCACGGTGAGTACCATTCTTTTTTAGTGTATGAACCAAAAGAAAGACTTATTAGGTCTTTACCATTTAGAGATAGGGTGGTTCAACATTCAATCAATAATATTTTAGAACCTATCTTTGAAAAGGTATTTTATAGTTTTAATTTTGCTTGTAGAAAAAACAAAGGCACTCACAAGGGTGTAAAAATGACACAATCAAAAATAAGATATTTATCTAAAAATGGTTTAGTTTACTATCTAAAGATGGACTTTAGTAAGTATTTTCACTCTATAGATAGAAGTATTTTATTTAGAGAGATTGAAAATAAAATTAGTGATAAAAAAGTTTTAAATTTATTAAAGCTTTTTGGTGATGATAAAGGTGTTGGTATTCCTATTGGTAATTTACTTAGTCAATTATTTGCTAATGTATATGGTCATATATTTGATAGGTTTATAAAAACAAAATTAAGAGCTAAACATTATTTCAGATATATGGATGATACGGTGATACTTAGTAATGATGTAAATGAACTTAAAAAGTTTCAAAGAGCATTAGCACTATTCAGTAGATTATATATGAAATTAAAATTTAGCAAGTGGTATATAAATAACATACACAAGCCTTTAAATTTTCTTGGATATAGAATAACTGCAGATTATAAACTTATCAGAAAAGATAGTGTTGTAAGAGCTAAAAGGAAAATCAAGAAGTATAAAAAAACGAATGATATTGAGAAATTAAAGATGTTTTTAGCTTCATGGGGCGGTCATTTAAAAAGTGCCGATAGTTTTAATTTAGTTCAATTCATAAATAAGGAGGTTGCATTGTGCAAAATGAAAATACAGTTAGTCCGTTAGTTGATATTTTATCAAGAAATACTGGAAGAAGAGTTGTTATGAAAGAGGAAAAATTTATTTTCCTTGATGATAAAAATGAAGTTTTAGAAATTGATATTGAAAAAGCTAAGGAAGAATTAGAACAAGAGATAATTAATTTTGAAGCTACAAAATATCAAAGAGATAGACAAAAAGAATATTCAAAGTTAAATCAAGATGAACTTAGGTTTGATGATGAAGTAAATGGTACAACAATTTGGATAGATACAATTAAAAGTATTAAACAAAAATATCCAAAACCTAACTAAAAATAAGGAAGTAGTATGAAAGTAAAATTTAAAAAAGGCTTTTCACTTAATGGTGTTTGGTTTAAAAAAGATGAAGTAAAAGAGTTTGATGAAGCTACATCAAAAGCTTTAATTGGTCGTGGTGTAGTTGCTGAAGTAAAACCAACAGCTACTAAAACAAAGTAAGGGGTAAAAGATGGATTTAGAATTTGGTATAAATGGAGGTTTTGGGGTTGAAGCTGCAAGACCTATTAGTGTTGATAGTTCAACACCTTTAGCTATGGCTGTAACTGCTGATACTACTGAAATTGGTATTAAAAAGTTTAACAATGCTACAGATGGTTTAACTTTTGTAAAAGATAACAATATTACAGCTGGTACTTTAAAAGTAGCACTAAAAGGTATTGAACTTCAAGGTGTTAATTGTCCTATAGTTTTACATATATCTACACACGATGCAATCGAAGCTACAAACATTACAAATATCTTAGCTGGTTTAACTGAAATTAAACAATCAAGTCCACTTACTGGAATTGATTTAAAAAATGGTTTAGTATTTTCACCAGTATATTCAGCTAATACTCAAGTAGCTGCAAAAATTGATAGTATTTCTAGCACTTTATGGTGTCCTGGCTCACCTATTGACAATTTTAGTGATGTTGAAGCTGGTGTTGTAGACTTCTTATCAAACTTTGGAAGTAAATATATCTATCACGGTACTGGTTATTATAAAGCAGATGGTGAAAATATACCAATGTCATCACTAATAGCTGGTCATATTGCTAGATGTGATGTAGTTAAACCAGCTGGAGGAAATGATCCTTTTGGATGGGCTAAAAATCATTCAAATAGAGTAGTTTTAGGTGTAGCTGGTACAACTAGAAACAATGGCAAAGGTGTGGAATATTACGATAGTGGTGATAGTGAAGCTAAAAGATTAAGAAAACAAGGTTGTGCAAGTATTGTTAAAGATGTTGGTTGGAGATTGTACGGATTTGAAACAAGAGACATAGACCCTATTTGGCAGTCACTTGACCGTGTAAGAGCATTTCATAGAATGTTAGCAGCTATTATCAAAGCTAGTAAATGGGCTAGAGATAGAGAAGCGGACGAGCTTGTATGGGTTAAAAAATCAATCGTTGAATTTAACAATGAAATGATAGGTGCAAAAGTTGGTATAGGTTTTGAAGTATTTTTTGACCCTAAAAAGAATACAGCTGCAACTGTAACAGCTGGTAAGTTTTATTTAACAATAAAATTTCAAGACATGCCAAGTATTAGAGAACTTAATATTGAATTGATTTACTCTGATAAATGGGGTGAAACTTTAATAAATTATATAAATGGAGGTGAATAAGATGGCTGGAATAAAATTACCTGAAACGGTTGTTGATTGTACTGTTTTTGTAAATGGTATCGGTAAAGCTGGTGTTACTGATAAAGATGGTTTAAAACTACCTGATATTGAAGAGATTGAAGAAACTGTAAAAGCTGGTGGATTTGAACAAAGTTATGGTACTGGTGTATTTAAAAAGCTTGATTTTGAAGTTGTAATTAAAGAGATTGACCAAGATATTTATGTATCTGTTGGTGCTGGTTTAGCAAGTGGTTTAGGTGTAAACCTTACAATCAAAGGTTCAACTATTCAAGATGGTGTTAAAAAACCATTTGTTGCAACAATTCAAGGTAAACCATCTATATCACAAAAGGGAGCTGAAACAACTTTAAAAGGTACAGCTACTATCTTTGGTTATGAATATGATGGTGTACCGTTATGTATGTTTGATACTAAAAATATGATTGGTATGATTGGTGGAGTTGATTATCTAGCAACTCTTAGAAGTCACATTTTATAAAAAGGGAAACTATGCCAAAAGATAATGAAAAAGTGGAAAAAACTGAACTTGAACTTGCTGAAGAAAAGTTAAAAAAACTTCAAGAAGCTAAAAGACTTAAAGAGGTTCAAAAAGAGATAGAAGAGCTTGAAAAAGCTGATGATTTTACTTTAAGTGATGGTTCACAAGTACAGATGAATAAACCAACACCATTAAATATGAAAAAAATGCAGATGGAAAAAACACCAGCTGAACAAGAATATAAAATCATTGGTGATTTATGTAATCTTACAGCTAAAGAAATTGATGATATGCCGCTTGAAGATTATGAGGTTTACCAAAGAAAGTTAGCTACTTTTTTATCATAAGCTATAGTGATGTACAGCAAGGGATGGCACTTATTGGTGCTACCTTGCATTTTGGCTATAGCGATATGTTAAATATGGATTTAGATGAGTTTGTTTTTTTTGTTGAAAAAGCTAACGAGTTTTCAAGTGATTAATAAATTTTGTAAATAGTGAAGTAAAAAGTATCATTACAAATAAAACAGTAAAGATATGTTCACTATTTGTTAAGTTTATTTGATTGTATGGAAGTGCTAAAGGTAGCACAAATATAAAAGTAAATATTGCTGATATAAAAATAGGAGATATTAAAAATGGAAAAATTAGCTTTAAGTGTTGTAATTGGTGGGGCAATAGCTTCATCTTTTAATTCCTCTATAAAATCATCTTCTAAGAGTATATCACAAATAGGTTCAGAAATCAAAAAAATGGATAAAACCAAAATCAATATAAAACGATTTAAAGAGCTTCAAAAAAACACTCAAGGAAATAGAAAAGAGTTTGTAAAACTTGGTCGTAGTTTAAAAGATGTTGGTGTAGATTTAAACAACATTTCAAAGTACACTAAAAAAGCAAATAGTGAATTATTAAAACTTAAAAAAAATGCAATTATCAAAGGTCATATACAGATAGAAAAAAACAACCTTATGGCTGAAAAAGATAGTTTACTTGCAACAGTTGGTAGTGGTATGGCTATAGGTGGTGTGATAAATCTTAGAAGTGAAGTTATGCAGGCACAAGGTGAGCTTCAATCACTTAAAATAGGTGATGTTGGTATAGGGAAAATTACAGCTGAAGCAAAAGCTTTTTCTAATGAATTTGCTGGTACTACCACACCGGAGTTTTTAAAAGCTTCATACGATATTAAAAGTGGTATATCTTCACTAAGTGATGAAGCTATAGGAAAATACACTAGAATGGCTGCTATTACAGCTGGTGCTACAAAAAGTACAACTACACAAATGACCTCTTTTTTTGCTACTGGTTATGGAATTTATAGTAAACAGTTTGAAGAGTTTGGAGCTAAAACTATAAAAGGTTGGGATAAATTAAGCCAGGAAGAAAAAGATATAAAATTTGGTGAAACTTTTAGTGCTGGTATAGGTTCAGCTGTGCAGATGTTTAAAACAGATGGTACTAAAATGCAAAGTGCTATAGAAACATTGGGAGCACAAGCTACTACATCAAATGTACCATTATCTGAACAAATAGCGATACTTGGTCAAATGCAAAAATCATTTTCAAGTGGTAGTGAAGCAGCAACTGCTTATAAAGGTTTTTTAACTGGTGCAGTTGGAGCACAAAAAGATTTAGGTCTTGAATTTTTAGATAGTAATAATCAGTTAAAATCAGCCCCTTTAATCCTGGAAGAGTTAAGAAGTAAATACGGTGAAACTTTAGATGATATGGAGAAACAAGAACTAAAAAAAGCTTTTGGTACTGAAGAGGGTATGAAGTTTATTACCGCTTACTATGGTGAAGTTGATGAGCTTAGAAATAATATCAATGCTATGGATAAATCTATGAGAAACGGTACTAAAACTGTTGATGATATGATGAAAGCTACACAAAAAGGTAAAGGTTTTCAACTACTAGGTAATCAACTAGCCAACCTTGGTGCAACTATTGGTAAAGTTCTTTATCCAGCTATATCTACACTTGGTACTATTGTAGGTGCTTTAGCTGTTGGGCTTGATACTTTAATAACTGAATTTCCATTATTAAGTTCTGTTATAGGGTATGCTGTAGTTGGTACATTTACAATTATTGCTGTTATGAAAACTGCAAAAATAGTTTCTTTTGCTATGAGAGTGGCAAACCTATCGCTAAGAGGTTCTTTTTTAGGAAATATTGTTATGTTAAAATCGTTAAGATTACACTATGCAAGGTTTAATGTTATGTCTACATTAGCAACTGCAAAACAATGGCTTTTTAATACTGCATTAAACGCAAACCCAATAGGTTTAATCATTACTGGTGTAGCTGCATTGATTGGATTAGGAGTTGTATTGTATAAAAACTTCGAGCCTTTTAAAAATTTAATAGATAGTATTCTTGATGGTGTAGGAAGTGTTGTCAAAAGTGTTGGTAGTTTTTTTGGTCTTGGTAATGATGAAGATGAAGAGAAAAAAACAACAAATAATACTAAATTTAAAATGGGTGATACAGCTAAGAAAGTTGCTACAGCTACAGCTGTAAGTTCACAACTTGTAGCAGCACAACCAAATCTAAACTATACACCATTATCAACACCAAAACAAGCTATAGTAAAAGAAGTATCACAAAGTATTACTATAAACTTTGGTGATATAAAACTAGATGTAAAAGATGGAAAAATCCCACAAGACTTACAAGCACAAATAGAAGCTAGTGTTAAAAAAGCTATAGCAAAAACCAAAAGCAATAGAGGGCTAAGTGATGAAAATATCTAATATAAATATTTTTTGTCCCTTTTTAATTATCCCTCTTTTTTAATAAACTCTTACAAATAATATAGGAGTGCATTTTGCTAGGTATGATTGGTGATTTTAAATTTGAGATTAATGATACAAACTTTGAGAAATTAAAGAAGTCATTGAATATTAGATTTTCAGCACACCAAAGACTAGGAAACTTTGACACTTATCAAAAGAGTGGTAAGCACGAAGAAAACCTTGAAATAGCTGGTACTTTAATAGTTAAAAGCCAAAAACAACTTAAAGAGTTTGAAACTATGGCTAAAGGTGGTGAACCTCTAACTTTTGTAACTGATAGTAGTATCAAAACTATTCTAATATTTAATGTTGAAGCTGAACAAGAGAGCTTTTTAAAAGATGGTAAGTTTTTAAGACAATCATACAAAATTGTTTTACAAGTGGTTGGCGAATGAAAACTTATATAGCACAAAGTGGTGATAGACTAGATACCATCATAAACAATACTTACAAGACTTTAGAAAAGCAAGTTATAGAAAAAGTATTTGAAGCAAATCCACACCTTGCTACTGCACCAGTTCTTAGTGATGGTGATATAGTAAATCTTCCAGTTATTGTACTACCTAAAGAACAAATCAAAAAGGCTAAGACACTATGGGAGTAAAATATCCAGTTTTTAAAATCTTAGCAAATGATACAGATGTAACACTCAAGCTAAAAGAAGAACTTATATCACTTACTTTTAAAGATGAAGCAAATGAAAAAGCTGATGAACTTACTATTGAAGTTGGTGGTGAATATGCACGACCGAAATATGAAGATGAACTAAAACTATATCTAGGTTATGGTGATGTTCTTACATTTTGTGGATTATTTACAGTTCAAACAAGTAATCGTACTGATAACAATGTTTTAAGTATTAGTGCTACTGGTGTGAACTTTGGAACTGAACTAAAAGAAAAAAGAGATATTACCTATGAAAAGGTATCTATAAAAGATATATGCAGCCAAATAGCTAATCGTAGTGGACTTAAACTAAAAAGTGATTTTGATGATATTTTTATAGTTTCATTAGCACAAAGTGGTGAAAGTGATTTACACTTCTTAGATAGATTAGCTAAAGAATATAACTCTATTTTCAACATCAAAAACGGTACTTTAATTTTCACTAAAAAGATAACAGATGATAAGAAAAATGAAGAGTTACCATCATATACAATAAGTGAAATAAACACATCTACAATATCAATCCAACATTCAAATAAAACACTATATAAATCTTGTAAAAGCACTTACCACGACACTAAAAACAATAAAGCCGTAGAAGTTATAGCTGGAAGTGGTAAACCGTGCTTAATCAACAAAGGGAGCTTTAAAGATGAAGCTGAAGCTATGACAAAAGCCAAAGCTAAACTACAAAAAGCAAATCAAGGTTTAATTAGTGGAAGTTTGAGCCTTGAGGGTAAAGTTATATTTGCTGGTGGTAAATTAATATTGATAGATACACTTGAAGATGATGGTGAGTATCAAATCAAGTCAGTTAGCCATACATTTGATGTAAACGGTTGGGTTACAAGTTTAGAATTTGAGAGGTAATAAGTAATATGGAAAGTTGGATGATAAGTATAGTAATAGCGATTGTAGGTGTAGTGTCTACCTTTGCAATTACAAAAAATAAAGTAGAAAACAATGATAAGCAGATTGAAGCGATATTTAAAATATTAAAAGGTCTTGGTGAAAAAGTTGATATACATAGTGAAAGTTTATCTGAACACAAAGTAATGATAAAAAGCAGTATGACTATGACACAAGCTGATAGTAAATTTGTGTCAAAAGAACTTTTTAAACAGATGGAAAAACACATTGATGAAAAGTTTGACAAACTTGAAAATGGTATTGAAAAAATACTAACTAAATTAGAAAAGGGGTAGTTATGGCAAGATTTGAAAATGCGATTGATGAAATATTAGTTAATGAGGGTGGTTATGTAAATGACCCAAAAGATAGAGGTGGTGAAACAAAGTTTGGTATATCTAAACGAGCTTACCCAAATGTAGATATTAAAAATCTTACAACTGATGAAGCAAAAGCTATTTACAAAAGGGACTACTGGGATAAAATCAAAGGTGATGATATAACTGATGATTTAGTTGCACTTGAAATATTTGATACAGCTGTTAATATGGGTGCAAGAACATCAAGTAAATTAGTTCAAATGGTTGTAGGAAGTCACCCGGATGGTATCATAGGAACTAAAACACTTGAAAAGATAAATGCTATGGATGTTGAACTATTGGTATCTAAATTTAGATTATCAAAGATAGCTAGATATGTGTATTTAGTTAAAAAAAGACCAGCAAATAGAAAGTTTTTATTTGGTTGGATAAATAGAGTGTTAGGAGCATAATATGGGATTAATGGATTTTTTTGGTGGTGGAATTGTTGAAACTATTGGTAAAGTAGCTGATGATTTAATAACAAGTGATGAAGAGAGAGCTGAAAAAGAAAATGAAAAGCTTAAAACAAATCTAAATCATAATTTAGAAATGGCAAAACTTGGTATTGAAGATAAAAAGCTTGATTATGGTTTGGTAGAAAATGAAACTAATAATATTACTGAAAGATGGGTTAGTGATAATAGTGGCAATTTTTTAACTAAAAGTGTAAGACCTTTAACTCTTATATATATGATTGTTATTTTGTCTATTATGGCTTTTATGGATGGTAACATAGGTGAATTTAAAATAAACCAAGCATATATACAATTATTTCAAGGTTTAGCTATGACTGTTTTTGTTGCTTTTTTTGGCGGTAAAACTATTGAGAGAATAAAAGGTAAAGTAAAAGATTAGTTTTTAGGTTACCAATAGGCTACCAAAACTAAAAAAGGGTGAAAGTATAAAACTGACACCCTTTCCTTAAATACGGTCTTTGTAAGTATTAGCTTACAGTTACCTCTACTGGTTTACCTTCCCAGATGCCATGCTTAGTACAGTAACCATGTGCAACTAGGTTTAGTTTTTTACCAGTTGGGATTACTGTGAAAGTTGTAGTGTTATGAGCTTTAGTATTTCCTAGAGCTCCCGGAATATAAGTAGCTTGAGCTAATTTAGCTTCACCATTGAAAAGAGTTACAGACTCAATATAGTGATCAAAATCATCTGGATGAGTATACTCGTTACCCATTTTAACAGTTACTTCAAACGGCTCACCAACTTTAGCAGTGCTTGCACAGTGAATAAATGGAGAGTGACGATCAATTAAATCTTTCTTAGCTTCTCTTTCTACAGTGTCGATATCAACGTATTTGTTAATCTTTGGCATTTGGATTCCTTTTTGTTCTTTTTAAATTTTATATGCTATTGTAACTTATAATAATTTACTAAAACATAAATAAGAGTTTATTTATCTTATTTAAGATTTCTTTTATAATAGAATAAATATAGAAAAAGAACACTTTAACCAAAAAGTAGATAAAATCGCGCTAATTTAATAAAAGAGTACAAATATGTTAAAACCATTACTAATAGAGATAGGTGTTGAAGAGTTACCGGCTGTTCCACTTTTAAAAGAGTTAAGAAATATTGAAAAAAAGTATGCTGATATTTTAGAGAAAAATTCACTTCTTGGTGAATTTGAATTTTACTATACTCCTCGTCGTTTGGTTATTTGGCATAGAGAGTTTAAAACTCAGCAAGAAGATAGTGTAGAAGAGTTCTTTGGTGCTCCAATAGCAGTTGCTTATAAAGATGGTGTTCCTACCCCTGCGGCAAATGGTTTTGCTAAAAAGTGTGGAGTTTCACTAGATGAGATTTCTACTGGTACTAAAGGTGGCAAAGAAGTTCTTTACTATAAAAAAGATCTAAAAGGTAAAGAGTCAACTGAGCTTCTTAGTGGCATCATCAACACTTGGATAAACTCTTTAGAGTTTGGTAAGTCTATGAGATGGGGTAGTGCATCTGAGAGTTTTATCAGACCTATTCGTTGGGTAAATGTACTTTTAGGTGATAATCTTGTAGATGTAGAACTATTTGGTGTAAAGTCTAAAAAAGAGACTTTTGTTCACCGTATATCTAACTTTGATTCAGTTGAAATTTCTGGAGCTAAAGATTACTTTGATATGTTGAAAAATGGTGGAGTTACTCTTTTTCAAGAACAAAGAAGAGAAGACATACTTGCAGACTTTGCATCTTTAGAAAAAGATAATGGCATTAACATAGAAGTAGATGAAGACCTACTTAAAGAGGTTGTAGCTATTACTGAACATCCAACTGCACTTCTTGGTTCATTTGATGAAGAGTTCTTAAGACTTCCTCCTGAGGTTATTATTACTTCTATGAAAGAACACCAAAGATATTTTCCAGTTTTTAAAGATGGAAAACTTTTAAACAAGTTCGTTGTTGTATCAAATGCACTTACTGATGACTACTCTAAAGTGATAGAAGGAAATGAAAGAGTTCTTCGTCCTCGTTTAGCTGATGGGCTTTTCTTCTATGATAATGACCTTAAAGCTGGACTAAGTACAGATGGACTTGAAAAAGTCGCTTTCTTTAAAGGTCTTGGTAGTGTTAAAGATAAGATAGATAGAGAAACAAAAATAGCTAATACATTATTTGATAAGTACAAGCCCAATGCTAAGAAAGAAGACCTACAAAGAGCTGTATCT
>NZ_JADGFC010000193.1:3149-3465 GCF_016744025.1 Sulfurimonas sp. | reverse complement strand
TAGAGCTTTTTTATAATCCATTATAGAAATACCTTGGTTTCTTACCAATATACAGAAGTTTGCAAGGGTTTTCAAACCCCCATATTTTTAATTAAGTCATAAAACTCAAGAAAATGCGCTTCGTATTTCTTATAAAGAAGCTATTAAATCTAAAGAAAATATTGGTATCACAAATGCGATAAATATTTCAAAAAATTATGATGTTATACGTGCATTAAAAGAAAATGATAGAAGTATAGCAATTGAAGGGCTTGACAAAGTATCTAAAGATTTTAAAAGTTATACAGACTATCAAAATATAAAGATACATATACAT
>NZ_JADGFC010000193.1:0-3139 GCF_016744025.1 Sulfurimonas sp. | reverse complement strand
CCCCCATATTTTTAATTAAGTCACAATTTTCTACTTTAACCCTATCTTTACACTAAAGAATCTATAATGTCGTTTTTAAACTATTAATGGACTAACTAATTTGCTATACGAACTTTACGACTTACTAGATATAAATATTCTTGGATACATTACTATTAGAGCTGGTATATCTTTTTTCTTAGCTCTATTGTTTACACTATATATAATGCCAAAATTCATAAGATGGGCACAAAGAACTTCTAGTGTTCAACCAATAAATGAATGGGCACCTGAGAACCATAAATCAAAAGCTAAAACTCCTACTATGGGTGGTATAGTTTTTATAGGCTCAACTATATTAGCTTCTTTATTAACCATCAAGTTTTCAAATATGTTTGCCCTTGGAGCGATATTAACACTTGTTCTTTTTGCTCTTATAGGTTTTCAAGATGACTTTGCAAAAATCAAAAAAAGTGAAAATCTTGCAGGTCTAAAGGCTAGAACAAAGCTTATACTACAAATCATAGCTTCACTAATTGTTACATCTTTTTTATGCTTTTTTGCAGACTTTAATACTGACTTATATGTTCCTTTTGTTAAAACACCTTTATTTGAGATGGGTGCTTTTTCAATCTTACTCTGGTGTTTAGTAATCATCTCAACATCAAATGCTGTAAACCTAACAGATGGACTTGATGGACTTGCAACCGTTCCTTCACTTGCAGCCTTAACATCTTTTAGTATTATCATATATATTACAGGTCACGCTCAGATAAGTTCTTACCTCTTAATGCCAAACTTTGATGTTGGAGAAGTTGCTATTGTTGCGGCTGCTCTGATGGGTTCTCTCACTGGTTTCTTATGGTATAACTGCCACCCTGCTGAAGTATTTATGGGAGATAGCGGTTCTTTAACTGTAGGTGCATTTTTAGGTTACCTAGCTATCATCTCAAAAAGTGAGATTCTACTTCTTCTTATTGGCTCTATCTTTGTAATAGAGACTATATCTGTAATCCTCCAAGTGGGTAGTTATAGATTTCGTAAAAAAAGAGTCTTTTTAATGGCTCCTATTCATCATCACTTTGAGATGAAAAAATGGTCTGAGAACAAAATCATTGTTAGATTTTGGATTATCGCTGTTTTATCAAACCTAATCGCTCTTATAACTCTAAAGATACGTTAGATGCAAAGAGTATCTCTATTTGGTTATGGAAAGACTACAAAGGCTATTGCCAAAGTCGTTAAAAATGCTACTTTTTATGATGACAAATGTACAAAACCTTTTCGTGATGAAGATGGTTTTAAAGTTAAACCACCAAGTGAGTTTAACGCAAAGTACTCACAGCTAGAGATTCCATCACCTGGAATTCCACCATCAAACCCACTCATAGCTCAAGCAAATAATCTTATAAGCGAATATGACTATTTTGCAGAGACTTCACCTCTTAAGATTTGGATTAGTGGAACAAATGGTAAAACTACTACTACTCAAATGATGCAACATCTTCTAGAGTCAAAAGGTAGCCAAGCTGGTGGAAACATTGGTACACCACTCGCAGACCTAAATCAAGATGCAAAGATGTGGATACTTGAGACTAGTTCTTTTACTATGCACTACACAAGTATTGCCACTCCAAACATATATGTACTTCTTCCATTAAGTCCTGATCATCTTAGCTGGCATGGAAGTTTACAAGAGTACATAGATGCCAAGCTAAAACCTCTAGCGACTATGAGAGAGGGAGAAGTTGCGATTATCCCAGAAGCTTATAAAGATATAGAGACTAATGCTCATCTAGTGACATATAAAGACGAAAACTCTTTAGCCGAGCACTTTGGTATAGATATCAGCAAAGTTAACTTTAAAGGTGCTTTTCTTGCAGATGCTCTTTTAGCAATGGCAGTTGATAAAATACTTTTTGATAAAGTGGACTATGAGAAAATCAACTCATTTGTTCTTGACCCACATAGACAAGAAGAACTAAGAGATGCTAAAAACCGTTTATGGGTAAATGACACTAAAGCGACTAACGTAGATGCAGCGCTTGCAGCACTAAAAAGATATAAAGACTCTAGTGTGCATCTAATCCTTGGCGGTGACGATAAGGGTGTTGAGTTAAATGAGCTGTTTGAGTATCTTCAAAAGATAGATGTTAGCATCTACAATATAGGAACAAACAAAGAGAAGCTTTCAAGACTGGCTAAAGAGTACAAAATAAACTTTGAGCTATGTAAAAACCTCGCAGATGCCATCTCCAAAATAGATAAAAACCTAAAAGAAAATGAAGTTGCACTACTCTCTCCAGCAGCATCTAGTTTAGATGAATTTAGCTCATATGCTCAAAGAGGCGATGAATTTAAACAAAGTGTTGCAAACATAAGCTAGATTTCAGCACATGGGGGCTATAATGTCGCTCTTTAAAAGATGGCTAATTAGCTCAGTTGGTAGAGCAACTGACTGAAAATCAGTGTGTCCTTGGTTCGATTCCGAGATTGGCCACCACCTTTTAAAGACTTTTATCATTATGGCTAATTAGCTCAGTCGGTAGAGCAACTGACTGAAAATCAGTGTGTCCTTGGTTCGATTCCGAGATTGGCCACCACCTATTAAAACAATCCAAATTATTTTATCATTTAGCTTTTAGAAAACATAAACTTTGCTATAATTCTAAATATATGGGGCTGACCTGGTTTCGACGGGATCAAGTAGCTTTTAACTGCATGTCGGACTGAGCACTTCCGTTACACGGCTCACAATTGCTTAAACGCAAACAACACTAATTACCGCCCAGCTTTAGCAGTAGCTTAAGTTTTACCCCCTCTTAGAGGACGGGCTGCTTCACTGATGGACTCTAGATAAGTCAGATTCGAAGTATAACCCCTATGTAGATATATTTTAAGTCTGTCTCAGCTTAAAATGAATCCCGAGGCTCGTCTTGTGTAGCTTTGCAAGTTGTGTGAAGCAAGATTAAACTTTAACAGCTTTTCTAAGCATGTAGACGTTAGGAGTAGCGTGGTTTCGGACTGGAGTTCGATTCTCCACAGCTCCACCATATTTTTCATTTCGCCAATTCCAACAACAAGTGCAATTTCCACCTAAATTAGCTAGCTAATCTTTTACTCATTTCACTGAAAAACACTTCATACGGAGTTTTGTATT
>NZ_JADGFC010000001.1 GCF_016744025.1 Sulfurimonas sp. | reverse complement strand
TATAATCATATTAGATGTACATTTCACCTTTGAAGTTTCACTATGCATCTTTGCCATAAATCTTCCAAGAGCTTGGATATGATAACTTTTTACATTGATTGGATGTTTGCCTTCAAGTTTTTCATAAATAAACCAACCATCATTCTTATCAAGACATATTGGTACATTGAGTCCGGCTGATTTTAACTCTTTTAGTAGTTTTATATCTAGCTCTATTTTATGAGGAATATCACGCTCGTATCTTTTTAAAATGTAGTCTGTCTCTCCTGCATAAACTATATAGGTTGTATCTATAATCCCAGATGCAGTTGGAATTATCTTTGTAAAGTTATAAGCGGGAAAAATTCTATTTAATTCGCTTAAAGAGATTCTTGTTTTTACGCCCATAAATTTGTCATCACACACTCTTGTAATTTTTTCTCTTCTTTCCATTTAACAGTTTTTAGTTCTGGTTCTTTGTAAAACTCATCAACATAACCAAGAGCTAGGTAGGCAATAAGTCTAGTGTTTTTAGGCGCATTTAAACGATTAAGTACTTTTTTCTCATCCAAGATGCTAATCCACCCCAGTCCAATATTTAAAGCTCTTGCCATAAGCCACATGTTTTGAATGGCACAAACAACACTATACTCACCCATACTAGGCATACTTGTCATACCGATAGTAGCTTCATCAGGGTTCTCATAAAGTACAGCTATATTTATAGGAGCTTCTTTGACTCCTTCAAGTTTTAGGTCTTTGTATATCTCTTTATCTTTAAAAATCTCTTTTGCTTTTTCATTTTCATGATCAAAATTACAACGCACATCATTTTTAATATTTTCATCATTTATGATTATAAATTTCCATGGTTGTGAATAACCTACCGATGGAGCCATGATTCCAGCTTTTAAAATCATCTCTAAATCTTCATCAGGTACTTCTTTATTTAAAAAGTTATTTCCTCTAACGTCACGTCTGTTTTTCATAATGTTTAGTAAGTTTTGTCTGTCTTCTTTTGTAAATGTCATTTTTTGCTCCTAGAGATAATTAAGTATATAAAAAAAGGTCCGCCGATAAGTGCTGTAACTATCCCAATAGGAAGTTCACTTTGAGTTTGAATGCCTCTTGTAATGGTGTCACAAAGTACTAAGAAAAACCCACCAAACAAGGCAGTTTTAACTATGCGTTTGTTTACAGTTGTTGGATGGAGTTTTGCAACTATGTGCGGAACTATAAGCCCCACAAAGCCAATCGGACCGCTTATACTAACAAGTGTTCCTATAGCAAATGATGAGACTATAAGAAGTGTAAGAGTTGTCTTTTTTGTGTTTACTCCGCGAAGAGTAGCACTTTCATCTGAGGTGCCAAGAAGTACAAGCTCATAACGGTAAAGATAAATGGCTAAAAAAAGTATAGATGCAATGACAGCAACTGTTATGGGATGTGTCCAGCCAATGATGGAGAGTGAACCCATAGTAAAGCGCAAAAGCATATCGTTTTGCATAGTATTGCCAAGGTAGAAGATAACCATAAGAGCAGAAGTGTAAAAGAGCGATAGTGCAATACCTAAAAGCAGAAGCGACTCAAAGTGAGAGTGCTTTAAAAACTTCGCTAAATAGATAAGCAGTAAAACAGTTAACATAGCCCCTAAAAAGCCAAATAGACTAACAGCCGCGATACCAAAGAAAATACTTCCAAGCCCTAGTTTGATAGCTATACCTGCTCCTAAAACAGCACCGCTAGAGATGCCAAGAGTGTAGGGAGTCATAAGTGCATTTCTAAATAGTGTTTGAAAAAGGAGACCACTAAGTGCCAAGATGCTACCAGCTGAAAATGCAAACAAAACACGAGGAACTCTAAGGTCGAAAAATATGGAGTGCTCAAGTGTGTCAGATGTAAAA
Organism: Sulfurimonas sp.; assembly: GCF_016744025.1. GTDB lineage: Bacteria > Campylobacterota > Campylobacteria > Campylobacterales > Sulfurimonadaceae > Sulfurimonas. The sequence continues at coordinate 104,508 of NZ_JADGFC010000001.1, read as the reverse complement.
ACATCATTAAAGTTTAGAGATACTGCACCAATAAAGGGAGATATTATAAGCACACAAAAGAGTAAAAACCAAAGGATATACTTACTCATACTTCACCGCCAAGTCTTTAAACTCAACATCATAAAGCTCTTGCAAAGTAGAGTTGTTAAAAAACTCTTTTTTGTTTTCAAAGTAAGTAGCTTTAGAGTCTTTTATGAAAAGTGCAGGTGAGTCTATGAAAGAGGCTAGATGCAAATCATGTGTGATGAGAATAACTTGATGATACTCTTTTAAACCCTTTATGTGTTGAGCGATTATCTTAGCATTATGTGGGTCAAGGTTTGCAGTCGGCTCATCTAAGATGATGATTTTACTCTGTGATGAAAGTGCTCCTGCGATGAGAACAAGTTGAGCTTCTCCTGAGCTAAGAGAGTTGAGCGTGTGCTTGCTTAGATGCGAGACTTTTAAAAACTCTAGAGTATTTAAAGCTATCTTTTTATCTTTGTCTGAGTAGTCCAAAAAATTCTTTTTGTAAGCAAACCTACCAAGAAGTACAAACTCCTTAACACTTATGAAAGGATCATAAACTTCAAGTTTTGCTGGAACGTATGAAAGTAGTTTTGCTCTGTCTTTAAGTGAAAGCTCTTTGACATCTTTTGCATCTATACTAACACTTCCCTCATATTCTATAAGATTACAAAGTACTTTTGCTAAAGTGCTTTTTCCAGAACCATTTGCACCAAGGATAGTTAGATGATTTTGAATTTCTAAAGATATATCTGTAAGTATATTTTTCTCATCATACTTTACAGATAAGGAGTCGAGTCTAATCATTCTTATGCGATTCTCTGCTCGTACAGATGCTTTTGAAACTCGATAAATAAAGTATTTATATTTGCAACATCACCGAGAACTTCTTTTGCATCTTCGAGAGATTGGTATTTGTTCGTCAAAAGAATAGGAAGTTTCACTTGTTCAAGTTCTTCTACTCCCGATTCAATGTACTTACTCAAAACAAACTCTATAAACTCTTTTTGTTTTTCATTGAGAAGTGCAAAAATAATTTTCTTTGCATCTTTAACTCTTTCTTCTCTGGTTATTGGTTTTACATCGCTGTTAAAGACGTACTCTAAAACATCAAACAAATCACTTTGCTCTGCATTTACTATTGTTTTTAGAGTGTTTAACTGCTCTTTTCCAAATCCTGCATTATCTAGTTTTTCAAGTAGTGTTTTTCGTGTTAGTGGATGACTCCAAAGAGTTCTTAACTCCTCTTCACTTTTAAAGAAGTTTGGTAGTTCACCAAAGAGGTTTTGTAAAAATTCTTCACTAGAAATTGGTTTGCCATCGGCATTCCAAAAAGAAGTAGCCATCATGTGTTGTATTTCTCTCTCTTTTCCATCTCGAAGTCTTACTTTTACTTTTTGTTTTTTTTCCCTTGGCTCTTTCGGCTCACTTGGTTCTTTAGGCTCTGATTCTTCTGGACTTACTGGCTCTTTTGGTTCAATAGGCTCAGGCTGTAGCGGTTCTCCATCCCACTCAGGGTCTGAAAATCTTTGATAAGCATCTACAAAATCATAAATAGTAAAAAACTCTTTGCCATCAAATAGTCTTGTTCCACGACCAACTATTTGTTTAAATTCTATGATTTGTTTGACTGGACGCATAAGAACAATATTACGAATATTCCTTGCATCTACACCAGTTGAGAGTTTTTGAGAAGTTGTTAAAATAGTAGGAATGAGTTTTTCATTATCTTGAAACTCTCGTAAAAACTGTTCGCCTATTTCTCCGTCATTCGCTGTTACTCTTACGCAGTACGAAGCATCTGTACTTGTTTTTTTGTTTTGGTTTACAAGGTCACGAACAGCTGCGGCATGTTCTTGTGTGGCACAAAAGATTATGGTTTTTTCATTTTCATTTGCTTCTTCCATAAAGATTTTGACACGTTTTTCTTCTCTTGCTTTTATCTCTATGATTTTGTTGAAGTCTTCTTCTTTGTAGAGTTTTCCCTCTTCTATCTCGCCCTCTAAAATGTTGTCATCACTTGTGTAAAGGTAGTCATCCAAAGTCGTTTTGATTCGTTTGACTTTAAAGGGAGTTAAAAAGCCGTCGTTGATTCCTTCTTTAAGTGAGTATATATAAACAGGTTTACCAAAGTAATCATAAGTATCTACGTTGTCTTTGCGTTTTGGTGTAGCTGTTAGTCCCAACTGAACAGCAGGGGAGAAGTACTCTAAGATTGCTCTCCAGTTTCCCTCGTCATTTGCTCCACCTCTGTGACACTCATCTATGATGATAAAATCAAAGTAGTCTTTTGGATACTCTCCAAAGTAAGGCTCACTCTCTCCATCTTCATCAGTTCCACTCATAAACGACTGAAAGATAGTAAAGAAGATGCTTCCGTTTTTAGGAACTTTTTTACTCTTTTTTATCTCTTTAGGTTTTATGCGAACCATTGCATCTTCGGGAAATGCTGAAAATGAGTTAAATGTTTGGTCGGCTAGTATGTTTCTATCTGCTAAAAACAGGATGCGAGGTCGTCTCAAACCGTTTCTTTTTAGGTTCCATCTTGTGTGAAAGAGTTTCCATGCTATTTGAAAGGCTATAGCTGTTTTTCCTGTTCCAGTAGCAAGAGTTAAGAGTATGCGGTTTTTGTTTTGTGCTACGGCTTCAAGAGCGTTTTTAACTGCTAGTTCTTGATAGTATCTAGGTTGCCAAGTTCCACTTTTGTTTTCAAAAGGAATAGATGCAAACTTTTCTCTCCACTCGTTTTGGTCTGAGTAAGTTTTTTCCCAAAGCTCATCGGGAGTAAGAAAGTCAGAGACTAGACTCTCATTTGCAGTTTTTAAGCAGATGCTATAAATCTCTTTTCCATTTGTGGAGTAAGTAGTTTCAAGTCCTAACTTCTGTGCGTAGAGTTTTGCTTGTGCAACACCCTCGCCAACTTCAAGCTCACTACTTTTAGCTTCAACAACTGCTAGTTTGATGCCTTTGTAAACTAAGATATAGTCAGCTATAAGAGCTTTAGAACGACCACCGCCAACTTGGATGCGACCGTCAGTTATGCGACAAACATCTCTTTCACGGAGGATTTTAGAATCAGGAACTATGCCCCAACCACATGCCAAAAGTTTTGGGTCTATAAGTTCGGCTCTTGTCTCTGCTTCATTCATCATAACTCTCCGTTAAATGCTTTTTGTAAGATAGATTTTTTTAGTTCGTCTAGGTCTTGAAGTTTTTGCTCGTATATAGATTCTAGTTTTTTTGTTTGACTTAAAATAGCTTCAATTTTTTCAACAATTTTTTCTTGTTCTTCAAATTTAGGAAAAGGAATAAGAATTTCTTTCATGATTTTTGCTGATGGAACATTTGGAATTGCAGCACCACCTGAATGTTCAAAAATTATATCTTGAAATATTTTACTTCTTAACCAATGCTTTATAAAATGAACAAAAACACCTTTATTTGGTGTGAGTTTTAAAAGAGCTTGGTTTATAATACCTCTAGGAATATTTTCAGGGATAATAGCAACTTTACCTATAGAACCAGAACAACTCATTATTATGTCATTAGGTTTAACTTCAAATCTTTTCATTTCAGTAAATTTATCTTCATCTATAAAATATCTTATTTGATTAAAATGGTCGTGTATTGCATGTTTCTGTTCATATACAACGTATCCTTCATCTTTGAACATAGATTTTTTAAGGCTACCACCAAAAGGACCTCTAACGAAGTGACACAATTCACCCCACTTTTTCTCTTCCCAATCATCACCTTTATTTTTAAATATACTTTGCAGATAACTCTCAAAAAGTTCTTTGGCATTTTTTAGGTTCAGCTGGGCATTTGCTTTTGCCTTCTCTATAGCACCAAAAGCCTCATCTAAAATGGCTACTATTCTTTCTTGTTCTTGAAGTGGTGGAATAAAAATTGATAATGAGTTTATAAAAGTTAATTTAACACCTTGAACCGTTGCTCCAGTCCCTTCACTAATTATTTTTTCTGAAATACTAGTAAACCATCTAAATAAAAATTCAATAGATATCTTTTTACTATCTAATGGGATAATTCCTTTTAAATCTTGATTTATGGCTGTGTCGTATTGTAATTTACAAACTTTACCAAGACCAACTCTTGTAGCAATTATTATATTATCTTTTGGAATAATGTTAGTAGAAGAGTTTTTTATAGCATCCTGTGTTATCTTATGCTCTGTGTCAGTAATTGTTTCAACTTTCATATCTCGAACAGTTGCCCATAAAATATTTCCATTGTAATATTCTTCTTTTTTCTTTGATGGTGTTCCTCCACCAACAATTTTACAAACTTCACCAAGCTTTTTAACTTCCCAACCTTCTTTCAAAACTCTAGCCACGAGATTCACCTAATAGCTCTTTTAACTCTTCAAGCTCTTTTATATCGGTCTCTTTTGCTTCATCTACTTTTCTTTTTGTATCAAACTCAGTGTAAATCTCTCTTACTTTTTCTTTCATTATTTCGGTAGTTATAGAACCATAACCTTTAAGGATTTTTTTGTCGTTAAAATCGAGCATCCTATCTACGTTTTCTCTCCAAAAGTCTGTAGTTATATCTTGTCTGTTTTTTACTCTTAACTCTGCAGTTTCAAGAAAGATAACTACTAAACGATTAAGAGTGTCTATCTCATCAGCTGTGAGATAATTTTTTGCTACTGTAATATCTCCTTTACGGACTATAGAACCTTTAAAAGAAGTAAGTGCCATGTTTGTCATCTTTATCCGCTCGTGAGAGAACAAGCTCTGCTGCGGTTTTATCTGTAACTGCATATACGAGTTTGTTTTGAGTCTCGGCAAAAAACATGTGAGTTGCTTTGTCGGTTTTGTCATAGTCACTGCTAAGAGAAAACAGGTCTCTTACCTTTTGGTGAAAACGCTTCTCAGATGAGCGAATATCACGGATGCGCTCTAAAAGTTCATCGAAATAGTCAGCTCTTCCATCAGGGTTTTTAAGTCGTTCATCATCCATCACAAAACCCTTAACCATATACTCGCTAAGGTTTTTGTTTGCCCAGATTCTAAATTGTGTCCCTCTTTTGCTTCTTACTCTAAAACCGATTGCTAAAATCATTTCTAAAGAGTAGTGAATCACATCATAGTCTTTCCCATCGGAGGCAGTTGTAAAGTAATTCTTTACAACTGAATTTTCCTCTAGCTCTCCCTCTTTTAGGAGACTTGAGATATGTTGACCAATATTTTGTTTAGAGGTGTCAAAAAGTTCTGCAATTTGATTTTGATTCATCCATACTAGACCATCTTGTGCAAAAAGTGAAACAGATGCTTTTCCATCTGCAGTTTTGTATATGATTATGTCTTGTTGCTCTTGCATCTAAGTTATCTTTATTAAAGAGTTGATGCTTTTCATGACTTTTGCACTCTCTTTGTCGAGTTTTTGCATCGCTTCTAAAATCTCGTGAGGTTCTCTTAGTGGAGCTTCCTCAGGAGTATTTGGATTTTTAGCAGAGAGGTCATAAGTACTTTGGTCAATGTCTTTTAAGTCAAGAGTCCAAGAATTTTCACTATCGGCTTTTGTCTTTTGAAGTTCTACAAACTCACTTAAATCTTTTTCATTTAATGGATTTGTTTTTCCTAGATTTCTATCAAGGTTAAGTGAGTAAAACCACACTTTTTTTGTGCTAACACCCTTGTCAAAAAATAGCACTACAGTTTTAACACCTGCACCAGTAAAAGTTCCACCTGGAAGGTCTAAAACAGTATGTAGGTTACAAGATGTTAGTAACTCACGACGAAGAGCTATAGATGCATTGTCGGTGTTACTTAAAAAAGTGTTTTTTATAACTACACCAGCTTTTCCTCCAGCTCTTAGTATCTTGATGAAATGCTGTAAAAATAGAGATGCAGTCTCGCCTGTTTTTATGGGAAAGTTTTGTTGAACTTCTACTCGCTCTTTTCCACCAAAAGGAGGATTTGCCAAAACTACATCGTAACGGTCTTTTTCTTGAATGTCTGAAATGTTTTCAGCTAGAGTGTTTGTGTGTATGATATTTGGAGCTTCGATGCCATGGAGTATCATGTTCATAAGACCGATGATGTAGGCTAAAGATTTTTTCTCTTTTGCGTAAAAAGTGTTTTTTTGTAGAGTCTGCGAGTCAGTAGTTGATAACTCTTTAGAGTTTTTTAAGTACTCAAAAGCTTCAACTAAAAAACCACATGAACCAGATGCCCCGTCGTAAATAGTCTCGCCTATATTTGGAGAGACTACTTTTATGATAGTTTTTATAAGAGGTCTTGGAGTGTAGTATTCTCCACCATTACGACCTGCATTTCCCATGTTTTTGATTTTGCCCTCATAAAGATGACTCATTTCATGGATTTGTGCATGTGTTTGAAAATGTAGTTCGTCAATGTGGTTTACTACTTCTCGTAGGTTGTAACCGCTTTGGATTCTGTTTTTAAGTTCGCTAAATATCTCACCGATTTTGTACTCAATGGTGTTTGCACTCGAGGCATCTGCTTTAAACTTTTTAAAATAAGGGAAGAGTTCGTTGTTCACAAAATCTGAAAGGTCATCACCTGTTAAAGCATCGTGGTCAATCTTGCCATCTTCTAACTTTGGAGCTGCCCAAGTTTTCCACTGAAACTCAGATGCTATGATGTTTGTGTAAGTTGTTCCCCCAAGTTGAGATGAGGTAAGTTTGTTTTTTTCTAAGTCATCAAGGTACTTTAAAAACAAGACCCAAGAAGTTTGTTCAAACATATTATTTTATCTTTGTGTATATTTTTTATCTGTTATTTTATCATAAGAAACAAAAGAAGCGTAGGGTACAGAGATGCCAAAGGCAACTTCAAGGCTTATATCTTGGAGTATATGCATAAAGATTTTTATAACACCGCTGTGAGTTACTACTAAAATATTTTCTTTCTCAAGACTTACTAAATACTCAAAAAAGAACTTTCTTACTCTTGCTATAAACTCTTCTATACTTTCTCCTCCAAGTGCTTTTGTCCACTGCTCGAAGTTTTCATACTTTAGGTTTGTAGTAGAAGTTATCTCATCAAAACTTTTGCCCTCAAAATCGCCCCACGATTTTTCTCTTATCTCTTTTGAGTAGATAACATCTTCGCTTTGTATAAACTGTTTTAGAGTCTCTCTTGTTCTTTTTAGGTCTGAGCAAAAGATGCTATCAAACTGGGATGCACTAAGGTGTTTTTCTAGCTCCTTGGCATCTGCATAACCTTTTGCAGAAAGTCCGATGTCAATATGACCGTTATAACATCCGATGTACTCTTCTTGAACCTCTGCATGGCGAACAAGAGTCAGTCTCATTTAGCGATGCCAAGCAAGATTGCATTTAGCAAGACAAGCTCAGTTACTTCTATAGTAAAACCGTAGATGTCTCCACTGAAACCGCCATATCTTTTGATGAAAAAACTCTTTACAAGAAATAAGATAAATAGACTCAGAGCAAATAACCAAAGCGTTGAGAAACAAAGAATCCCGACGTAGATAAGAGCGGCTATAACTTGAGTCCCTTTTAGTTCTGATTTGGCTAGAGTTCCCATGCCATTTTGGCTGATATAAGGAAATAGATAAATAGCTAAAACTGCGTTAAAACGAGAGAGAAGAAGAACAATTGGCAGAAGATAAAATGCGTCAAAAACAGCTAAAGATGAGGCTTTTAGTATCAAAAAAGTAACTGTAAATATCATACCCATTCCACCAGTATTTGGGTCTTTCATAACTTCTATGGCTCTGTCTTTGTGAACAAACAGACCATCAATCGTATCACTGTACCCATCTAGATGCAAGGCTCCAGTAAGAGAAACCCAAAGAACAAATATGATAATTCCTAGATGCAAGTCTGGTATGCGAGTGTCTAAAAGTGAGTGAGTTCCCCATAATATAAGCCCGAGTAAAAGACCAACTAATGGGTAAAACAAAGCGGCATAGCCGTTGATACCTTTGTAAAAATCATGAACTTTAAAAAATGGAATACTTGTCATCATAGAGACAGCGAGGGCGAAACCTTTTAGTAAGTTTTTCATTTGATTCTCGTAGAGATGCCAGCGATGGTGTGGTAAACTTCATCGCATCTGCTCGCTATTAGTTGAGATAGTTTCCCGCTTGCATCTATAAAGTCTCTTGCGAGTTTATTATCAGGGATGATTCCACTTCCAACATCGTTTAGAACAAATACTACTTCTTGCTCTAAGTCTAAAACTAAGTTTAGTTCCTTTTGCATATCTTGTAGGGTGAAGTCATGGTAAAACATATTGTTTATCCACATGCTAACACACTCTACTAACACAGGACTTTTGTTTGTTTTTATGGCTTCATATATTTTTAGTGATTCTTCAATAGTTACGAAGTTGTCACCTCGACTTTGTACATGTGCTTCTATCCTATCTTTCATACCAGCATCTATAAACTCAGTAGTTGCAAGATACCTTGGTTTAACAGATGAGTTCTTTAGAATATAATCCTCAGCATTTTGAGACTTACCACTTTTGATACCACCAATAAATAAAGTTTTCATAAAAACGTATTCCTTTACATGCTATATATTATAAGCTCTATAGCGTCTAATATTTCTTTATTTGTCGCTCCATTTGTTTTAGCGTATGCAAGTGCCGCACCTGCTCCAACACCTTCTTTTGCTTCTCCGTCATCGTATAGTTTTAGCACAGGTATCTCTGCATCTGCAAAAGAGAAACTTGTGTGAACAGCGTGAGGCGTATAACTTAGAAGTGAAAGTATATGTTTGATATCTGATCTCTCATCATTGGCTACCCATGAAGTGGTTGCTAGTGTAATATTGTCACTCTTAACGCGCATCAAAACATCTTCTCTAAGAGCATCTGCAATAAGTAGACAAGACGCCATCTGAGTTCCACCTGCTAAAACAACGTGAAATCTTTTTGTTGCTTCAAGTAAAAAACCAGCACAAAAGATAAGCATGTTATCACTAACAAGAGATAGCTTTTCAAAGTTACTCATATCTTTATTTATAAGTGAAAGAGCTGAATCTATAGTCTTTTCTTTTATAGAGTCAGGTGCATCTAAAAAGCTAGATGAAAAGTCTCCTCTACAGTCATATCCTAAAGCTAAAGCAGTAGTAGCGGCTGTAGTTGTTCCACTTGGAACACATTCCGCTAAGATCAGATAGTTTCCTTTTAGCTCATAGTTTTTTCCTGCAATCATTCCTTTTTCAAACACAGCCTTTGCATCTATATTCGCTCCAGAAGCAACTGAGTCAGATGGTTTAATGTCAAAGTTTTTAAGAGGAGTGTTTTGAGGTATAACATCTAAACCAAGATTTAAAACTTCCATACTTGAATAGCCTGTAAGGTTACCAACCGCTCTTGTAATGATTACTGGAGATGGAACACCGTTTGAAGTTTCAGGAATCTCAGTTAGTGAGAAAACTTTTTGAGTCGCCATAAACTCTGCATCTAAAGTAGGAGTAAGAGGAATCTTGCCAGGTATTCCAGCTTGAGAAATTCCATCTATCTCACATGTACGAGTAACAGAAGCCGCTAAAAGAAAGTCTGCTTTTCCTTGTGGAAGTGAGTCTGGTTTATTTGTGAATATATTGAGTGTTTGCATATTTTAATTTCCTAATTTATAATTTTTGTTCATCTCGTTAGAGAGTCTTTTAATGGTTTGAGCCACACGATGAGATGGTATGTGTAGATAATCTTCATCAACAATAGATATATTTTTATTTTTTGAAGCATTTGTTGGAATGCTTTGCCATGCTTTAAGTGCTTTTTTTACATCTACATTTGGCTCTGTTGCATGTGAATGTAAGATGATGATTTGGTCTGGATTTAGAGCTATGATATTTTCATAGTTTAAAACTGGCTGGCTTGTTGAAGTAGCACTGTAAGCATTTGTATTTGCACTAAGTTTGATGATATCTTCAAAAAATATATCATGCCCAGCAATATAAATTGATGAGCGAAGATCATCTCTAAGTCCATAAACAATCATCACGCTATGAGGTGTTTTATTTTTTGAAGCTTTTTGCATGGCATCTTCAATGTCTTGTATAAGTTTAGTATCCTTTTTTGAGTCTATCTTAGATGCGAGTATATTTATAGATGTTTTGATATCTTTTATAGTTTTTAAATTTAACATCAAAGTTTTGATTTTGAAGTATTTTAGTTTTTCTAAGGTACTTTGGTTAAAACTTTGACCAATAACTAAAGTAGGCGAAAGTGCTAAAATCTTTTCAATATTTGGATTTTGATATCCTCCAACAATAGGAACAACTTGTGCCTCTTTTGGATAAAGAGAGTACGAAGAAGTTCCTACTAAAGAGTTGCCTTTTTCTAGTGCGTAAACTATCTCTGTTAGAGATGGGCTAAGAGAGATGATTCTCTCATTTGCCCAAAGGTTTAGTGTAAGAAAAAGAATGAATGAAAAAATTCGCATACTCATAAAACCTCTTTAGTATTTTAGTTTAAAGCCAACAAAGGCTGTTCTTGTAAAGTTTACAGGATAGATGGTGTCATCACTAATCCATATTGCATTTGATTGGTCAAACAGATTGTTTATTTTAGCAAAAACTTCCCAAGTTTTTTTCGCATAAGTTGCAGATAAATCGGTAGTCATATAAGCATCTTGTTTTTGAGAGAAGTCATTGTCAAAGTCATTTGCTGCATAAGTCTCTGAGCGGTAAACCTGAGTTATAGCTAAACTTGTTTCTTTATTTGGAGTATATCCAAGAGTCGCTTTTATATTGTGGTCTGAAACACCTGGAAGCTTGTTCCCTGAGTAGTCATTAGAGTCTTTTATCTCTTCATCAATAATAGCTTGAACATAGTTATAGTTAAGTACTACATTAAACTCTTTTGAGATTAAATACCTATCACTTATATCAAGACCATACTTATGAGACTTGTCTATATTTGTATTTTCTGAGTTTGTATAAGAAGGATCAGAATAGTAATAAATCTCATCCTTTAAATCTATGTAGTAAATAGAAGTTTTAAACTTGTTTGTCTTAGTTATGTGGTTATATCCAAGTGTAAAGTTATGTGCTTGTGAAGGGTTTACATAACCATTGTAAGTACCAGTGGAGAGTGTAAAGAGTCTATCAAGAGCAGATGACTGATATGAGTGAGAGTAGTTAAAAAAAACTGAGCTGTTTTTACTTAGTGCTTTGTTGATTCCAAGTTCTACACCATGAAGAGTTTCACTTTCATCATCTCCGTTACCATTGTCAAATGCTGTTAGCTCATATCTGTACCCAGCTTTTAGAGTAATGTCGTCTAACTTATACTCTGACATAATAAATCCAGCTAAGTTTTTCTTTGTAAGCTCAGCATTTGAACTACTAAGAGTACCGTCAAATCCATCAACTCCAACTTTTAAAGAAAGAGAGTTAGTCGCATAATCAAGAGAAGTTGAAAGAGACTTATAGTCATAGTTATACACAGAAGAGTAAGTGATGTAGTTTGATTTTTTCTTCTCTGAATTAAGGTTAGTATTTAGTGATAAGTTATCATTTATATAGTACTTAAATCCAGCACTTAAAACATCACTATCGTACTCTTGTTGGACTGACCATGAACCCTCTTGTGAAGCGTCACTCTTGTACTGATCCTCTGTTAGACTTCCACCGTATGTAACATCTGTTCTTGCAAATGTTGCACCAAAGTTTAACTCTAAATCATCCGTTGCTAAATAAGCTAAGTTGAAACTTCCTGTAGAGAATTTGTTTTTATCTTTATTTCCATCTGAGTCTATATCCCTAGTCCCATTGCTTTTTTGTGCTTCACCACTTGCAGAGATAGATAGTTTTTCATCTTTGTGTCCCATGTAAAATGAAGAATCCGCAATGCCGTTAGTCCCTAAATAAAAAGAAACTTCTTTGTCATTATTTTGCTTTGTTATGATGTTGATTGCACCTGCATTCGCACCATCTCCACCAACAACGATTCCACTTGATTTTATAATTTCTATCTTTTGTACTGATGATGGTGATATGGAAGAGAGCATCGCAGGAACCATATCTACGTTGTTCATCTTACGACCGTTTGTAGTTACTACAATGTTCTCATAACCATCGTTACCGTAACCTCTCATGTCTATTTTTTGGTTAAATGGATTTCCATAACTTGGAATCGTAATAATAGAAGTTTGTGAGTTTAAAAACTCATACATATTTTTAACATGAGCTTTTTGTATATCTTTTTGTGTATATACTTCTACTGCATCTGTAGATGTTAACTCATCTGTTTTGATGGCAGTTGAGGTGATACTTAGAGGTTCAAGAAATACTGTTGTGGCATCTTGAGCCTGAAGTGAACTTAAAAAAGCACCTAAGAGTAGTGAGTATTGTATAGTTTTTTGCATGTGAAGACCTTAATCTTTTGTATATTTTTTATTGATTGTTAGTGAAAGATTAAGCTGCGGGTGGAGAGGCTATTTTTATAGTTAGTGGTTTCCCGCTGAGAGTAGAAGAAGATGAATATGAGGCCACAATCTTCTGTTGTGATACATATGCTTGTATTGCTGCTAGTGAGAAGTAATTCTTACCAAAACCTTTAGGTTGCATTCTGTCTTGTCTCTTTATATATAAATTTTGCCTATTTTAGTGAAATAGGTTTAATTCGTGATAAAAGTTCTCAAGCATTATGTATTTATTGTAGATAAAATTGTATAATCAAGTATGAAACTATCACACTTAAAACAAATAAAAAACTATTTACAAACTTTCACAAAAATTTCTGCAATATACAGAGTTAGTGACACTATCGTTAAAGTGGCATTTGATAAAAATGATGAAGTCTATTTTGAGATGCAACGCTCAAACTCAAAAATGTTTAGATGCGACTCTTATTCTCGCTCAAAAGTTTACAATGCTCCATTTGATGTTCTTCTCTCAAAAAGATTTAACCGTGCAAATATCCTTAGCGTAGAGCTTATAAATGAAGATAAGATACTAAGATTTAAAACTTCTATCAGTTCTGCATACAAAGAAGAGATAACCCTATTACAGTTTGAATTTACTGGTAAGTATACAAATGTAGTCATCTTAGATGAAAACGAAATAGTTTTAGAAGCTCTTCGCCATGTTGACCTGTTTTCTTCGTTTCGTGAAGTAAGAGTAGGGCAAAAACTTCTAAATGTTCCAACTGCTCCTTTTGTTGCAAAAGAGTATCCACTTGTAGATGTAGAAAAATTCTTACAAGATGAGTATTCAAAAGATATTGAAGCAAAGTTAGACTCTTTAAAAAAACAAAAAATTTCTCTTCTTGGAAAAAAACTAAAAAAACTCCAAAAGTTGCATAACTCACTTGATGATGAGAAAAAACTACAAGATGAGGTGCAAAGGTGTCAGCATCATGGGAATCTAGTTTTGGCAAATATTCATACTATCAAGCCATACCAAAAGAAAATAGAGCTTAACGATTATGATGGAACTCCAGTTGAGATAGAGTTTCACAAAGACTTTACTACAGTGGCTCAGATGGCAAACTCTCTTTTTACACGTAGCAAAAAAGCTAAACAAAAAGTCTCGCATCTTCATATTGAAAAAGAGTCTCTTAGTTCTAAAATAGATCATATGCATCTATACATCTCTGCCGTACAAGAAGCAAAAGATATAGCAAAGATACAACTTTTGTTTCCAAAAAAGATTCAAGCTAAAAAGATTAAAGTAAATGATTCTGTAAAGACTTTCTGGATAGAAGGCTATAAAGTACAACTTGGTAAAAATGAAAAAGGCAATATAGAAGTTCTTAAAAATGCAAGAGCAAAAGATATTTGGGTACATATGAAAGATAGACCATCAGCCCATGTAATCATCACAACAGACAAGCAAAATATCCCTATGAACATCATAGAAGGAGCGGGAAGATTATGTGTAGATTTCACTATCGCTCAAAAAGATCGCTTTTTGGTCGATTATACTCCTAGACGAGAAGTTACCATACAAAGTGGTGCAAACGTGCTTTATAATAAGTACAAAACCATTGAGGTGGATACGAGGTAAATAAAAAAGCGTAAAGGAGAACAAGATGGCTATAGGTGCAATAGGAAATGCGATTTTTGCAAATCAGATGACTGCTGCTGTGTCTTCTGTTCAAAATGCGCATAATAATCGTGTAGACTTTCAAAATATGGTAGCTCAAGCAGCTGCAAATGAAAAAGAAGAAAAAGTTCTTGCCGTACGTCCTGCCGAAGAAAACCAAGAAGTAGACCCCGATAGAGAACATCAAAAAAATGAAGCTGACCAAGAGACTTCTAGAGCTAAACATGAAGATCATGAAGATGAAGAAGAGAATAAAGAGAGTGAGTACCCTATATACAAACTAGATATTAAAGTCTGATTTGGTATAATCTCCCAAAAGGAAACTCATGGGAATTTTTAAAGCTCTAAGCTCAAGTAAAGAGAGAGTAGTCACTGGTTTGGCTCTTCTTGGGACAGTTTTGGTTATAGGTTTAATAGACAATTATTTTTTAATGTGGTTAGTTCTTGGTGCGGTTTATTTAATAGCATTTAAAGAAGCTCTAAAACTTTTTGAGATAAAAAATGATTCACTTACTATGTATGCCCTTGGCATCTGGCTTCTTGCTGGCATCTACCCTTATGGTGATGATCTTTTTGTTTTAGCCGGTGTTGCTTATGCAAGTGCTGTTGCTTTTAACAAAGAAGTTACATGGAAAAACTTTTTCCCGTTTATCTACCCTACAGCAGGAATGCTATTTATATTTACAATGTACCAAGAGTATGGAATGATTTCACTATTGTGGTTACTAGTAATTGTAGCAATGACTGATGTTGGAGCTTATGCTGTTGGTAAGAGCATGGGTAAAACACCTTTTTGTGAGACTTCTCCAAACAAGACTATGGAAGGTGTTGTTGGCGGAATAATTGTCGCAACACTTTCAGGTATGTTTGTAGGCTTAAGCATCGTTGATTTAGGTGCTTCTTTTATCATCTCTTTTATGGTTGCTACGAGTTCTATCTTTGGAGATCTTTTTGAGAGTTCTCTTAAAAGAGCTGCAAATGTAAAAGACAGTGGAGATATTCTTCCCGGTCATGGTGGTATTCTTGATAGAATAGATGGTTATCTATTTGGTGCTATTGTGATGCTTGTACTTTTAAGAGGACTTGTTTAATTGGTACTACTTGGCTGTACAGGTTCTATTGGTGTAAATACACTCGAAGTTGCTAAGAAGTTCAACATAGATGTTGAAGTCTTAGTATGTGGAAAAAATATAGAACTTTTAAATAAACAGCTTTTACAACACTCTCCTAAGGTTGTAGTCGTTGCAGATGCAAACGACGTACACAAGGTAAATCACTCAAATGTACTCTGGGGTTCTGAATCTATTTTAAAAGTAATACAAGACTCTGAGTCAGAACTTGTAGTAAATGCGCTTGTAGGTTTTTTAGGTCTTAGACCAACTCTTAGTGCCTTAGATGCAGGCAAGAAAGTTGCTCTTGCAAATAAAGAATCACTTGTTGCTTGTGGTAATTTTATAGATACAAGTAAAATTCAGCCAATAGATAGTGAACACTTTGGTCTTTGGTATTTGATGCAAGATAGACCTGTGCAAAAAATGATTATCACTGCTAGCGGTGGAGCATTTCGTGACTGGGATATTAATAAACTTCAAAATGCTACTTTAGCAGATACTCAAAAACATCCAAACTGGTCTATGGGACAAAAGATTACAATAGATAGTGCAACTATGGTAAATAAGATGTTTGAACTCTTAGAAGCTAGATGGCTTTTTGGTGAGGGTGAGTATGACTCTATAATAGAGACTAAGTCACTTATTCACGCTTTGATTGATTTTAAAGATGGTTCAACTACTGCACACTTTGCTCATGCTTCTATGCAACTTCCTATTGCTTATGCACTTGATGAAAAGATGAATGAAAAAATCTTAGAACATGTTGATTTACTCAAAGTTGGCTCTTTAGAGTTTCGTGAAATAACAACAGATAGATATCCAATCTGGGAAATTAGAAAAGAGTTACTGAAACATCCATCTCGTGGTGTTGTTGTAAATGCAGCAAATGAAGCAGCAATAGAGATGTTTATAAATAAAGAGATAGGTTTTATGGATATCTCTAAAACTATAATAAAAGCCTTTGAAAAGTTTACACAGATGCCATCAAGTGTTGATGATGTATTTGAGATAGATGCACAGGTTCGTAGAGTAGTTAGAGAAAATAGATAATGACAGATCAGCTTGATAAAGCTACTAGCGGTGGTGACTTTTTAACATGGGGCATAATGTTTGGTTTGCTTGTAATAGTTGCCATTGGCTTAGCTATTTGGGATATAAAAAGTCGTAAAGAATAGATATATTCATAATTATGGTAAAATTCAATCCAAAAATATAAAGTAAAAGTTATAAATTTATATAAAAGTATGACAATTTGTCATACTTTTTGCTGTTGGCTATTTATTTAAAATAGAATAACTAAGAATTAAAGATAAAGTGAGTTGAAATGCTAATGGATTCAAATCAGAAAGACTTGATAGTTAAACTACAGTTTACACCAAAAGAAAATAGCATCAATATCTACCAGAAAAAATATTCAAATCATGATGATTATCATATAGAAATAGATTTAGACAAGAATAGTATTGATTTTGGAAAAACTATCTTTTTTAATGATTCTAAAAATAGCACTCAAAAAGTCACAAAAGCAGAAGACTTAGTTGTTCTAGAATGTGTAGATAGACTGCTTAGTAAAGGTTATAAACCAAACAACATAATATTAGAAAAAGTATATCCATCTGGACATGGAACAAGTGGAAGACTGGATATTTTAGTAACTCGTGAGGATAACTCTGCATATATGATGATAGAGTGTAAAACTTGGGGAAAAGAATTTGATAAAGCGTTTGCAAAACTAAATAAAGATGGCGGACAACTTTTTACATATTTCCAGCAAGATAAAGATGCGGAAGTTTTGGTCTTGTATGCTTCAAAACTTGATGATGACATACAGTATATAAATCAAATTATTAAAATAGAAGATGAATACAGAGCTACAAGTAATGTAAAAGACTTTTTTGATAGATGGAATAAATTACCAAAAAATAATGGTGTTTTTGAATCTTATACAAACCCTTATGAGTTTATAAGTAAAGCCCTAACAAAAGAAGATTTAAAAGCTTTAAAACAAGAAGACAGCAGTCTCATATTTAATAGATTTTTAGAAATTCTAAGACATAATGTAGTGTCAGATAAGCCAAATGCTTTCAATAAAATATTCACTCTTTTCTTATGCAAAATAATAGATGAAGATAGAGTTGATAATGAGCAACTTCATTTTCAATGGCTAGAGGGTGAAGATACTCATATATCATTTCAAAAAAGATTATCAGACCTTTACAATCGTGGTATGAAAGAGTTACTAGAAAAAAATGTTACAGATATTAGTGATAATGAATTTGATAAACGTTTTGCACAAGTTGATGCTAAATATAAAGATGAATTTAAAGATATACTAACAGAGATAAGACTAAAAAAGAATAATGAATTTGCTATTAAAGAAGTGTTCGATGATGACTCTTTTAAAGAAAATGCAATAGTTGTAAAAGAGATAGTAGAGTTACTTCAAGCTTATCAAATTAGATATAACTATAGACAACAATTCTTAAGTGACTTTTTTGAGCAGTTGTTAACAACTGGGCTTAAGCAAGAATCTGGACAATTTTTTACACCTGTTCCTGTGGCAAGGTTTATATTAAAAAGTATACCAATAAACAATATGATAGAAAATAAAATTCAAAATGCTGATAAAGATGACTTGTTACCTGCTATTATTGACTATAGTGCTGGTAGTGGACACTTTATAACTGAATCTATGGAAGAAGTTCAAAGGTATATAGATACAATTGATGATAGTAATTTAAAAGCTACAACTAAAAAAACTATAGCTTACTGGAAAAATTCTAAATATGATTGGGCAGAAGATTATGTATATGCTATTGAAAAAGATTACAGACTTGTAAAAACAGCAAAAGTTAGTTGTTATCTTCATGGAGATGGTTTAGCTAAAGTAATTCACGGAGATGGATTAGCAGATTTCTCTACTGCAAAAGAGTATAAAGATAAACTTACTAAAGTTGACAAAACTTACCATCAAGATAACAAGCAATTTGACATAATAGTCTCTAATCCTCCATATTCAGTATCTGCTTTTAAAAGTATGATGGATAGTGAAAAATCAAAAAATAATTTTGAGCTTTTTGATAAATTAACAGACCAAAGTAGTGAGATAGAGACTCTTTTTATTGAGAGAACAAAACAGCTTTTAAAAGATGGTGGAATTGCTGGAATAATTTTACCAAGTAGTATTTTAAGTAATAGTGGAATCTATGCAAAAACACGAGAAATAATCTTTAAATATTTTGATATTGTAAGCATTACCGAACTTGGGTCTAATACCTTTATGGCAACTGGGACAAATACAGTGGTTTTATTTTTACGAAGAAAAAATAATGCTGACCATATAAATATAAAAGCATCTGTAGATAAACTTTTTGAGAATAAAAAATATATAACTATTAATGGAGTGGAAAAGCCACTAGTAAAATATATAGATCATGTTTGGGAAGATATAAGCTTAGATGATTATTTAACACTTTTAGATAAAAATCCAAATGAAACAATTCAAAACCATGAACTTTATCAAGCGTATGATAAAAAATTTGGAGATATTGAAAAGATCATAAATTTTGAAAATGAAAAACTGTTTTATTTTATAAGTGCATATCCTCAAAAAATAACTTTAGTAAAAACAGGTGAGAAAAAAGAAGAAAAAAGATTTTTGGGTTATGAGTTTAGTACAAGAAGAGGTAGTGAAGGAATTCACCCTATCCAAAGAGCTAAGAGTATAGATGAGTGTACATCATTGTATGATGAAACTACTTTTACAAATAGTTTAAAAGCAAATAGTTATATATATAGTGCTTTTAATGGTGAGTTCAAAGAGATAGATGAGAGCTTAAGAGATAATATTTCTTATATTGATTTAGTAGATATGATGACTTTTGATAGAGCTGATTTTGAAAAAAATATCTCTTTGAGTGTTAAAAAAAAAGTGAAAAGTCAATGGAATATATTTAGACTTGGAGATATTTGTGACGTAAGAGATGGTACACATGAAAGTCCAACGTTTGTAGACATAGGTTTTCCACTAATTACATCTAAGAATATAAGTGGAAATAAATTAGATTTTACAAATGTAAAAAATATTTCTCAAAAAGATTTTGATGATATAAATAAAAGATCTTTAGTAGAAAATGGAGATATATTATATGCAATGATAGGTACAATAGGATTTCCAGTTATTGTTAATACAAGTAATAAATTTGCAATTAAAAATGTCGCTTTATTTAAATTTGATAAATCACAAAAACTTAATAATGCATATTTAAAAGAACTACTGAATCATGATATTATTAAAAACCAAATACTACATGAAACAAAAGGAAGTAATAGAAAATTTGTTTCATTATCAATACTAAGAGATTTGAAAATTCCATTACCACCAGAAAGTATCCAAGAAAAAATTGTGAAAGAGATTGAATTATTAGAAAAACAAGGAGAAAAAACTATTGATGCAATAAATATTTTGAAAAAAGAAATTACTAAGATTATTGATAATTCTTCTGGAAAATTAACTAAACTTGAAGATATAACCACAAAAATAGGAAGTGGAGCAACACCAAGAGGTGGAGAGGGCGCTTATAAAGTGAGTGGAATTAGTTTAATTAGAAGTCAAAATGTGTATGATAATATTTTTACCGATAAAGGTTTAGCTTTTATAGATGAAGAACAGGCAAAAAAACTAAACAATGTAACAGTTGAGGAAAATGATATATTATTTAACATAACGGGGGCATCTATTGCAAGATGTGGTATCGTTGATAAGAGATACTTACCTGCAAGGGTTAATCAGCATGTATCAATAATTCGTACAGATGAAAAAGCACTTTCAAAATATGTACAGATGGTTTTAATAAGTTCTAAGTATAAAAATAAATTATTAGAAATTGGTGATGGTGGAACTTCAAGGGAAGCAATCACAAAATTACAATTAGAAGAATTTAAAATTCCACTACCGTCCATAGAAGAACAAACAGAGATAGTAAAGAAAATAGAATTTATAGAAAAAAAGATAGAAAAAAATAATAAAGAATTAGCGGATATTCCCAAGCTAAAAGAAGATATTTTGGAGAAGTATTTAAAATGATTCTTAGTATAGAAAGCTCATGTGATGACAGTGCTATTGCAATTACAGATACAAAAACAAAAAAACTTCTTTTTCATAAAAAAATATCTCAAGAACTAGAACACTCTGTTTATGGTGGAGTAGTTCCAGAACTAGCAGCTCGTCTTCATGCAGAAGCACTTCCTAAGATACTAGCAGAGTGCGAGCCTTACTTTAAAGACTTAAAAGCTGTAGCTGTAACATCTACTCCAGGTTTGGCTGTTACACTCGTAGAAGGTGTAACAATGGCAAAGGCAGTTTCCGTTGCTCTTGATATCCCTCTTATTGGAGTGAATCATCTTGTTGGGCATATCTACTCTCTTTTCATTGATATGCCAACACAATTTCCTATGACTGTTCTTTTAGTTTCTGGCGGACATACACAGGTGATGGAAGTAAAATCATTACAAGAGATTAAAACAGTCGCTAAAAGTATGGACGATAGTTTTGGTGAGAGTTTTGATAAGGTTGCTAAGATGATGGGACTTGGTTATCCTGGTGGACCACTTATTCAAGAACTGGCAAAAAATGGTGATAGAAAGAAATTTAACTTTACTATTCCTCTCTCTCAATCTCCTCTAATAGCGTTTTCATATTCAGGACTTAAAAATGCGGTTAGACTCGTTATAGAAAAAACAAATGAAGAAGATTACAAAGATGTCGCTGCATCTTTTGAGCATATTGCTTGTGCTCATCTTACTCAAAAACTAAAAAAATACTTTAAAGATGTGCAACCTAAAACATTTGCTATAGTTGGTGGAGCAAGTGCAAACTTGTATCTACGCTCACAAATTGAGGAACTTTTAAGACCTCATGGAGCACAATTACTTCTTAGTGAACTTAAATATTGCTCAGACAATGCCGCAATGATAGGCAGAGTAGCAGTTGAAATGTATGAAAAGAAGATGTTTAGTTCTTTAGATGAGCTAAGCAGTTCCCCTCGTAGTAATCTTTAGTAAAAATAATTTTTAATTGTTTAAACTTAGGCAGAACTTAGTCAAAAACAGTTCTTTTCTAAATAAGAGTATTTTTATCCGATTTAACATATAATTCCCCCGTCCAATTAATAGATCACAAAAAGTGATTAACTTGTTACACAGAAACACTGCAGTAACAAGATATAATATAAAGTGAAAAAAAAACAAAAGGAATTAAAATGGCAACAGTAACGTTTAAAAATGACATCGTATGTAATCTAGCAGGTAATGAAGTAAATGTAGGTGATACAGCACCAGTAACAACAGTAGTAAACTGTGATCCAATGCTTCAAGATGAGCAAATTGGTGGAACTGGTAAAGTTCAACTAGTAGTAGCAGTACCATCTTTAGATACAGGTGTTTGTGACGCTGAAACAAGAAGATTTAACACTGAAGCAGCAGCTTTATCAGGTGTTGAAGTTATTACTGTTTCTATGGATTTACCATTTGCAGCAGCTAGATGGTGTGGTGCAGCTGGCATTGAAAACTTAAAAGTTTGTTCAGATTTTAGAAACAAAGATTTTGCTAACGCTTATGGTGTACTTTTAGCTGATGGTCCTTTAGCTGGTATTACTGCAAGAGTTATTTTTGTAGTTGGTAAAGATGGGAAGGTGACTTATAAGCAAGTTGTTCCTGAAATTACAACTGAGCCTAACTACGAAGAAGCTTTAGCTGCTGCAAAAGCTGCACTTTAATTAAAACCCTTTAGATAATTTTCAAAAGCTACTTAACTTCCCCTTGAGTAGCTCTTGGCGCCATTGGTGCCAAAGTTAAGTGAGTCGATAACTCATTTTTTTCTTCCTCCTTTTTTAGGGCCTTGGCCCTAATTTTACTCTTTAAACTTTACCTCCGAGAGACTATGATATAATTATATAAAATAGATAGGAGCATTTAATGAAAAAAATTCTAACTGCCTTGGCTTGTGCAAGTCTAATGGCAATAACTGCTAATGCAGATATTGCAAGACTAGAAATGGGTGTTGGCTTTATGCAACAAAATACTTCAGGTAAAGTGACATACACTAAGAGTGGAGCAAATGGTTCTTATTCTTCAGATGAAAAAGATAGTACTCAACCCTATGTTTGGGCTATTATTAAACACCCGATTCCAATTATTCCTAATCTAAGATTAGAATATATAACTTTTGAAGATTCAGGAAAAGCCACTGGTAAGTTTGA
The DNA here is from genome assembly GCF_016744025.1 of Sulfurimonas sp. Classification (GTDB taxonomy): domain Bacteria; phylum Campylobacterota; class Campylobacteria; order Campylobacterales; family Sulfurimonadaceae; genus Sulfurimonas. The sequence goes on along the minus strand of NZ_JADGFC010000001.1, from coordinate 82,111 downwards.
AAATTTTGATATTTTGTCAGATGTCAGTAAAACTACTTTTGATATTACAGAGTATGATATTATCCCTTATTACAATTTATTAGACAATACTTTTTGGGCAACTATTGATGTTGGTTTAGATATTAAAATAATGGAAATAGATTACGAAGCAAAATCTGTTGGTGTTTTTGCAGGAGATAAAGATAGTATCTCTGTAATTCTTCCTCTTGGATACATAAGAGGACGTGTAGAAATTCCAGGCACAGTAGTAGGATTAGAAGCAGATTTAAAATATGTTGAATATGGTTCAAGCAGTGTGTACGACGCTCGTATAAAAGTTGATTATACTTTTGATATGTTCCCTATCGTTCAGCCGGCTATAGAAATTGGATATAGAGCACATAAGGTAGATATTGATGATAGTGCTTTTGGAGATTTAAAAGCAGACTTAGAATTCTCAGGTTTTTATGCTGGTGCAATGCTTCGTTTTTAAAAAAAACAGTTATTAATAAAGAGGCCTTAACGCCTCTTTATTGCAAGCCTTTTAATTTCTCATAGAGTTGCAGAGGTGTAATATCCAGATTATTAGCAAGCTCTTTCATCCTAGACTCGGATGAAACTTCAAGACCTTGTGTTAGTAAAAATTTCATAGACTTTTCAAGACTTATCTTATTCATACTAGCTAATTCACTAAGCGTTCTTCGTCCTAAAAAATCAACCTTATCATCACTCTTTGAAGTCTGTTCTGGCTTTATAATATCATATATAACTTTTGAAGATATATCATTTTGTTTTGAAATATCTAACAGTTTTTGTTTTGGCGAATCAACTTTTATACTCTTTTCTTGTAAAAGTTGCATCGCTGTTTTTGTGTCTATCCCAATACGTTTTGAAAAAGATTCTAATGATGACTCTTCAGCATGACCATAAGGAGGAGAACCATATTCTTTTTCCCAATAGGACTTGATATTATCATTTAAATCTAGAACACTTTTAAATGGCTGGATTCCACTTAATGTTCCTGCTACAAAAAGTATATTTAGACCAAGAGCAATTAAAAGCTCTTTTTTAAAAAATGTAAGTTTTTTGCTACTATCTTTGATATAACTGATAAGTGGCTTCCAGTTGTAGAAGATATGCCAAATAGTAACTACTAAGAAAAGAACCATAGAGGTGATGTGAATATCACCATATTGAGTCTTAGTAAGTCCAAACATCTTCCAGTTTGCCCAGTAAGCAATCTTTCCTTTTGGAACGATGTAAAGCATTATCCCAGTAACACTCATAACTAAAAAGGAAAAAGCAAGTGTTAAGGAAATGAGTTTTCTCATAACAATTTTATTATTGTTCATTTAGGGATTCCTCCCTTGTCCTCGTTTACTTCTAGAATTTGCCTGATGAGTTTGAAACTCTTGTTTATCGATATTACCATTATTATTTGTGTCTATATCGCTAAACTGAGGTGCGTTGTTCGCATTTCTCATCATCTTACCAGAGTTTGCTTGTTCTTGCATTCTTTTTTGTTGAGCAAGGTTAAACTCTTTTTGAGTTATTTTACCATTACCATCGCTATCAAAGTTTGAATACGAAGGCATACCTACCGCTAGAGCACCTGTAACCATTAATGTTACAATTAACAAAGATTTCATCTTTAACTCCTTTTGTTTTCTTTAGTTAAATTGTAGTCCTTCTATATTAACGATATATTAATGATTTTAATGATAATTATAAATTTAATAGAGCTGAGTCCTTCCCCATATATCTTTTATCTAAAACTAGAACTTCGCATTCGAGCCAGATGCCAAACTCATCAAAAACTTTTTTTTGAGACTCTTTAATAAGAGTTATTGCATCTTCAAAGACTCCACCACCGCAATTTACTAAAAAGTTTGCATGTTCAGAGCTAAACTCCATTCCACCAACACGCTTTGCTTTTAATCCAACTGCTTCTATAAGTCTACCAGCATAATCGCCTTGTGGATTTTTAAAACAACATCCTGCACTTGGTGTGCTTGGTTGATTGGAGCGCATTGTTTTGAAAAGTTCTACTTTCTCTTCATCATAGCCATACTCAAGAGTAAAGCTAGCATCTAAAATAGGATCTTTAATATTTGTATATCTGTATCCAAAGTCAATCTCATTTTTATTCAATGTAGCTTTTGTAGTAGAGATGCTAAGTAAATTATTAAATATTTCATACTCTTTTAACCCAGCATTCATGTAAACTAAACCACCAAGAGTTCCCGGTAGATGCGAGACAAATTCAAAGTTTTTTATATTGTGCTTTTTACAAAATGAAGCTATTTTCCCAGATGGAGTTGAAGCTCCTATTTTAAGAGTATTATCTTCTATTTTTATATAATCATATTTTTTTGAGAGTTTTATAAGTTTTGGAGGCTGTGTACCCATAAGAATATTGTTGCATGAACCTATAAGATAGTACTCTGAAGTTAAATCGCTTGGGTCTTCTAAAAGAGATACTTCGAGAGTCTCTCCTATATTTATAGAAGAGAATTTTGAAAAGTTAATTTTTTTTGTTTTCATTACTCTATGAATTCTGGCATCATATTAAATATATTTGTTGCAAAATCTGTCATAGAGTTAAGCATCCAAGGCATAGTAAGAATGATAACAATAACAACTCCTAAAATCTTAGGAATAAACGAAAGCGTCATTTCATTAATCTGTGTGGTTGCTTGAAAAATACTAACTGCTAAACCTACAAGCATACCTGTTAAAAGACCAGGCAATGCTAATAAAAGAGCGATTTTAAATGTTTCAACTCCAAGGGCAATTAGTTTAGCTTCCATAATATTATGAGTTCCTAATCTCTTCATACTCAGTTGGAATCATAAAGTCTTCTACTTTTACAGGTGCATCATAAAAACCATGTTTATAACCGAGTTCAAATAGTTTATCAATAGCTCTGTATTGAATCTCACTTAAAGTTATAGATTCGTCATTTGCATATAGTTCTAGATACTTATCAAGTGTAGCCGCGTCAATACGAACAAGGTCTCTCTCAATTAGCATTTTAGATAGTCTATCTTTATGGTCACGTGCTACTTGTACAGCTTTTGTTAGAGTTGCTTCGTAATCTATAGCTTTGTTAAGTGGTAGTGAGCGACGAATTGCCATACCACCAAGAGGAAGAGGAAGTTCTTCTCCAGCTAACTCTTGCCAAATATCCCACATCTCACGTTCAACTTCGAGTGCGCTATCATAAGTTAAGATACTCTCATGAATTAAAACACCAGCATCTACTACACCATCAAGTACAGCTTGCTCAATCTCTAAGAAGTTCATATAAGTAACTCTAGCATCTGGATAAGCGATTCGAAATAACATGGCATTTGTAGTGTGTTTTCCGCTAAGAGCGACTTTAAAATTTCTTTTAAGTTTTGCGCCTTTTTGCTTAATAAGTTTAGGACCATAACCCTCACCAAAACTTACAGCTGTTCTAAGAGGAGCGTACTCTTCTTTTATGTGAGGATACAGAGCAAAGCTTATCGCAACTATGTCATAAGTGCCCTTTAGAGCATCTTCATTTAGTGTTTGTATATCTTTAGCTATGTTGTCAAATAGGGTGTTTTTCATATCTACCCAACCGAATTTGATGGCATAATACATGAAGATATCATCAGCATCTGGGGAGTGCGCAATTAAAGTTCTTTTCATAAACTAGATTTTAACCAAATAAGGATAAAATTCCACTAATTTATATATAAATTCTATATAAAAGAAATTCACTAAAAATATGACATTTTGCAATGTTTTCGTAAGAAAATAAAAAATTGCCATACAATAAGTCAAATTTAATATAAGTGAGCCCAAGATGGACGCAAACAAACAAAAATCATTAGACTTAGCAATGAAACAAATCGATAAGGCATTTGGTAAAGGTGCTTTAATGAGATTGGGCGACAAGAATATTGAACCGATTAAATCAATAAGTACTGGTTCTATTGGTCTTGACTTAGCACTTGGCATAGGTGGCGTTCCTCAAGGAAGAGTTATTGAGATTTATGGGCCTGAAAGTTCTGGTAAAACAACTTTAGCACTTCAGATAACTGCTGAATGTCAAAAAGATGGAGGAGTTTGTGCATTTATAGATGCTGAACATGCTCTTGACCCAATTTATGCTAAGAACTTAGGTGTAGATGTTGAAAACCTACTTGTTTCACAACCAGATTATGGAGAACAAGCTTTAGATATTGTTGAAACTATTGCAAGAAGTGGTGCTGTAAATTTAGTCGTTATAGATTCTGTTGCTGCGCTTACACCTAAGTCTGAGATTGAAGGTGAGATGTCAGACCAAAATGTTGGTGTACAAGCTCGTTTAATGTCAAAAGCACTTCGTAAGTTAACAGGTGTTCTTAGTAAAATGAACTGTACAGTAATTTTTATCAATCAAATTCGTATGAAAATTGGTATGATGGGTTATGGCTCTCCGGAGACAACAACTGGTGGTAATGCACTGAAATTTTATGCATCTGTTCGTATAGATGTAAGACGTATAGCTTCACTTAAACAAGGTGAGAGTCAAATTGGTAACCGTGTAAAAGCAAAAGTTATTAAAAATAAGGTTGCACCACCATTTCGTCAAGCAGAGTTTGATATAATGTTTGGAGAAGGAATCTCCAAAGAGGGTGAACTTGTTGATTACGGTGTTAAACTAGACATTGTAGATAAAGCAGGTGCATGGTTTTCATATGAGGAAACTAAGCTTGGTCAAGGACGTGAAAACGTTAAAGCTAAGTTCAAAGAAGAACCTGAACTGGCTAAAGAAATAGAAGAAAAAATTAAAGTAGCTATGGGTGTAACAAATGTTATGGTCATGGATACTTCTGAGATAGATGACTCAGATACATAATACAAGGAAATGTTAAATGTTTATAGATAGTGTAAGTGCGATTGAAGTAATGGATTCACGTGGTAACCCAACGGTTAAAGCGACAGTAGAATTAAGTGATGGAACAGTTGAGAGTGCAATTGTACCTTCAGGTGCTAGTACTGGTAAACGTGAGGCTTTAGAACTTCGTGATGGCGGTGATCGCTACATGGGTAAGGGTGTTTTGACAGCAGTTGAGAATGTTAACTCTCAAATCTCAGACGTACTAATAGGTCTTTCACCTTTTAATCAAGCTGTAATAGATGCTACGATGAAAGAACTTGATGGAACTGACAACTATGGTAACCTTGGAGCTAACTCTGTTCTTGGTGTTTCTATGGCTGTTGCTCGTGCTGCTGCTAAGAGCTTAGGTATGCCACTTTATCGTTACCTAGGTGGTGCAAATGCACTTACTATTCCTACTCCTATGTTAAACATTATCAATGGTGGTTCACACGCTGATAATTCAGTAGACTTTCAAGAGTATATGATTGTTCCAGTTGGATTTGAAGATTTTGCTGAGGGACTAAGAGCATCTGCTGAAGTTTACCATAACTTAAAAGCTATTTTAAAAGTTAAAAAACATAATACTGCACTTGGTGATGAGGGTGGTTTTGCACCAGACCTTAGTTCAAATGAAGAACCAATTGTAATAATTATGGAAGCAATTGAGAAAGCAGGATATAAAGCTGGTGAGCAAATTGCTATCGCTTTAGATGTTGCTGCATCTGAAATTATTGCTGATGGTGGGTATAGACTAGAATCAGAAAATCGTACTGTAACTTCTGCAGAGTTAGTAGATTATTATGTTGATTTATGTGCTAAATACCCTATTGTTTCTATAGAAGATGGTCTTAATGAAGATGATTGGGATGGTTTTAAATTAATGACTGAGAAACTTGGTGATAAGATTCAAATTGTTGGTGATGATCTTTTTGTTACAAATGCTAACATCTTATCAAGAGGTATTAACGAAGGAATCGCAAACTCAATTTTGATTAAGCCAAACCAAATCGGTTCAGTTTCTGAGACTATGCTTACTGTTCGTCTTGCTCAAAGAAATGGTTATACTTGTGTTATGAGTCACCGTTCTGGTGAGAGTGAAGATGCTTTTATAGCTGACTTTGCTGTAGCACTTAACTGTGGTCAAATCAAAACTGGTTCAACTGCTCGTGGAGAGAGAACTGCTAAGTACAACCGTCTTTTAGAAATAGAAAATGAAGTTGTATATGGTGAATACTTAGGTTCTGAGCTTTTTAATTAAGATAATAAAATGCAAAATGAAGAACTTTACGAAGATATAGACACTTCCCAAAGTATCACTCAAAGATACATGGGACTTTCTTTAACAAAGTTCTTAAGTCTAGTGCTAATAGTCTTAGCGCTAGGAGTTTATCTAGGTATACTTCTTTATGGAACAAACTCTTTAGAAGTTCTTTTTGGGCTTCAAGACTATGAGACTTACCTTCAAGACGAAGTTTACAGACTAAAAAGTGAAAATGCAGAGCTTCAAAGAGAGTTTTTTGAACTCAAAGAAATTTCTGCGCAGTAACTTGTTATAATGTTTACAAATTAATTCAGGGGTTGTTTTGATTAGAGTTTTATTTATTTCACTTTTTTTACTAATCACTTTAGAAGCTCGTGAAAATCCATTTTTTCCTGCTAAAGGTGAAAAAGACATTCCTTATACTTCTAACAATGTAAAATCATTAGAAGCACTAAAGCGCTCTTCAATAACTCTTCCATCATCTGCAAGAATAATTAAAAAAGTAACAATAGAGTATGCAAACTTAGATGCAAGCATAGAGACAAAAAGTATAATTCTTGATAACTCTATAGACTGGCATCTACCTATATTTATATCTCAAAGTTACGCTCAAACAGAAAATAAAACAAAACAAATACAAGCAACAAGTAAAAAAATTAAATCTATAAAATATAAACAAATTGCGTCTGTAAAATATGCAAAATTCCTATCTTCAAATAAAACTCTTAAAGTTCTAAGTAAAGACAAAATAATAAGAAACTTTTTACTTGTAAATCCTCATAGAATAGTTCTAGATTTTAAAAGAGACGCTAGTCTAAAGAGTTACATAAAAGAAAATAAAAAAGGTATATTTACTAAAGTTAGAGTTGGTAACCACTCTGGTTATTACCGCGCAGTAATAGAACTTGATGGACAGTATAGATATAAAATGCAAAAAATATCTAATGGATACCTTTTTAAATTACGATAATAAATCAAAATAATTTCTCACTAAAGAATATTCTAAAAGACAAACTGTTTATTTATATCATTTAAGGTGTGCTGTGATTTAATTTAGATAGTATTATTTTATTAAATAATTAAAGGAAATTATCTATGAAAAAAATTATCTATTCTCTTGTTATATTTGCTTTTGCAATAGGCTTTAGTGGCTGTTCAGGATCAATTAAAAATATGACAGCTTCTGCTCCAAATAAACTAATAGAAGCGCCAGCAAGTGGCAAATCAAAAATAGTTTTTATGCGCCCAAGTACTCTAGGATATGCTATTCAATCTAGTGTTTTCAAAGTGGACAACAATGTAACATCAATTGTTGGTATTGTTGCTGCAAAGAAAAAAGTTTCTTATGAACTAGATCCTGGAAAGCACTTGTTTATGGTTATTGGAAAAAGTGCAGATTTCATGTCTGCAAATTTAGAAGCTGATAAAATATACTATGCATTGGTAACGCCAAGACTAGGGTTTTGGAAAGCAAGATTTTCTTTGGCCCCAGTGCATTTAAAACAATTGAGTTCAGAGAAATTTACTACATGGCTAAAAGAATGTCAACTAGTTGAAGTGAATTCTGATACACAACAATGGTCAATTGATAACGCTGAAAGTATTCAATCTAAGTATAATGAATATTACAAAGACTGGATGAACAAAGAGGCCTATAAAAGACCATTGTTAACAGAAAATGATGGTCTTAAAAGTTTAGAGTAAGTATTGTACGTTAAAAAATTACTTTACCCATTGAAGAGTAGTTGATTGTATCAACATATTCTACTTTAAATGGAATAGTAAGAGTTCCAAAATTTTGTGCAATTTTTTCTTTTATAAGTTTTTTGTCTATTTTATTTTCAGTTTGTAAAGTAATTAAAATTTGTTCACTTCTTAATAACTCTTTTTTATAAACTAAACTAACTACTGCTTTAACTACACTAGGAATAGTCTCGATTATAGACTCTATTTCTAATGCAGAAATCCTTTTTCCAGCTATTTTTATAAGCTTATTAGCTCGTCCTAAGAGTGTAAATTTATTATCATTTATTTCAACTATATCTTGAGTTTGAAAAGGTTGTCTAATCTCTTTAATAGTATTTTCTAAAAGGTACTTAGATATGAATGGAGAACTAAGAGCTAACCTTTCATCTTCACTTTTTATATCTACATACATTAGACTATCCCACTCTTTATTAATACCTTTTTTATAAGCTATTCCACCAGTCTCTGTTGAGCCAAATAGTTGTATTAGTGTAGTCTTATACCTATTTTGAAAAAGAGTTACATCATCTAGATGCAGAGGGCCAGTAGAGGATATAAACAAGCTCTTAGTTAGTTCTTTGTCATCACTAACTTTGCAAAGTGCTTTTATAAACAAGGGAGTTGTAATAATTAAAGTATCATCATATGAAGCTTCTTCAAGTAATTCATATGGCAAAAAATCTTCTTTAACAATTAGAGAGATATCCTCTAGATGCAAAGGTAGCAGAAGTCCTGCTAATATCCCGTATATATGAATAAAAGGGACGCTTACAACAACACGTTTAATATTAAAATCATTTAACAAATTCTTTAGTACTTCTACTTCTTTTAAAATGTTTTCTTTGCTTTTAAAAGCACCAACCGGAAAACCAGTGCTTCCAGATGTAAAAAAAAGAAGTTTTGCAATCTTATTTACTTCATTCATACCTTCAAAACTATTAAGATCATTTTCTTTGTAAAACTTTAGAAGTTTAGTATGATTTTTGTCAAAGAGAACAATCTTTTGTCCGCTATTAAAGGCAGGTATAAAAGCTTGTACAAACTCTTTTTTAGAACTAGAATCTATATTTATCCAATTGTTTGTAATTTCTTGAGTGAGATTCAAATTTATGATTTCTCTTGAAGAATCTTTATGAATATATTCTAAAGTCACTTTTGACTCCTAATAAGTATAAAAATTGATATAACACCTAAGATAATGACTATTCCAATAGACTGCAATGCTACTATAGAGCTAAAAGCTAATACTCCAAAACCTGCAAAAGTACTAAGTAAAGAGTATCTTATTGCTAAAATAGTATTAGATTTTTTACTTGTATTACTCATGTAAATTCCGTAGTCAATCCCAATAGCTATTAGTATAATAAGAGAAAATAGATGCATAAGATTTATAGTGTAAATAGCACTTAAAATAGCAAGTACAAAACTAGAAGGAAATATTATATAGTTTAAAGCGTATAAAAATTTTGTCTTTACACTAAAGAAAAGTAGTATGAAAACAGCTGTAATAACTAAACTGGAATATAAAGCTAAATCATCATACATCTTATCAGCTTGTTGGGAAAACATCTTTTTAACATCTATATCTGATACAAAACTAAAGATAGAGGCTTTTGACATATCATCTATAAAAGCCATAGTATAATAAGTACTTTTATCATTGTATATATAGAGATTATAAGAGTTGAATATTTCTAGATTAGGTATTTTACATTTTGGTATATCTTTAGTGAATGAATATGCATCTTTAAAGTAAGAGTCTCTAAATCCTATCTTAGAAGCTTCAATATTTAAGATGGTGTTTAGATTTGAGAAATCATAATTTTGTAGTAACTTTCTTCTTTTCTCACAGCTTTTTTTGTCTTGAACAAAAGAAGCTAAAGAGAAGCTACTAGGGAGTTCATAATGTAGTAAATGAAGATTATTCATAAGTTCATCTTTTGACTTTGCTTGTATGATTACTGGTTTTAGATTTGTTTTTATGGATGATTTAAAAAAGTTTTCTGTATTTATAAGTTTTGTATTTTGATAGTCTAAATTTCTAATATTATTATCTAGAGAAAGATTATATATACTAAAACTTATTAGCATAAGAGAAAATATAAAAAAAGTAGAAGATGATAATTTTTTAGACTTAGAACTAATAACTGCATCTTGTCTATACTCAGATATATTGAGTTTTTTGAAAATAAACGTAAACAAAAAATAAGCAAAAGATAGCGAAAGAACTGCGAAGAAACTTATTTGTGAAATAATTGGAATAGGGATTAAAGAAAAAATTCCAAAGGCTACTGTTGTAGTTAAAAATCCATAAAGAACATTTTTATCTACGATACTTTTATCTTGATAGAAGTTATGAAAATAATAATGAAGAAGATAATCAATGCTAACCGCGGTTATACTCATACCAAAAGCTAAGGATAAAACATTGAAATTTGGATATAACATAGTACTAACAAGAGTTGCAGATACCATAGAAGAGAATAGGGCTAATAATGTATGTGAGAGTAAGCGAATATTTTTTATGAGTATATAGTAAATTAGGATTAGAACTATGGACGATAGAAGAATTATCCATTTTACATCAGCTTTAATCTTTGTAGAATTTTCAACCGTATAAAAAAATGGAGCGAAAGCAACAACATCAGAATACTCATTTAAAATTGAGTTTACTTCTTCATATAAAATTTTTGCTTTACTAATATCAGAGGCGGAAACATCAGTACTTACACGCATAAGATATCCATACCCTCCAAGTGCTAAATACTCTCCCTTATGAGAGAGGCTTGTCTTTTTTCTTTCTAGATTGAAAAGCTTCAGAGGATCATTTTTATCAATATTTGAGTAAAAAATATTTGTGGTCATTTCATTATAAGAATTTTGAAGTTTCTCTCTTATACTTTGAGCGTTTTGAATTTCATCATTAAAAGAAGTTAGAAGAGGGTAGTTTTTTTTGTAGTAATCAAGTTGCTTCTTAGAAGGTGTTAAAGTAGATTGTACGCTTTTTATGCCATCCAGCTTATTTAACTTTTTGGAGAGTTCAAGAAGCTTTGTTTTTGAAGAATTATCAAAGCCTTTTACTGCGATTAGCATCTCTTTGGAGTAGCCTAGTTTAGAAGCAATATTTAACTTCTTGATGGATTCCTCAGACGCAAATAGTGATAGTAAGTTTGTAGATATATTTATATGTTCTTTAAGTAAAAAAGCTAGCCCAAGAAGAAGGGTAAGAATTATGTAGTTAGCGTATTTCATTATCTATTTTTATTGTTATTTCATCACTGTTTTTCAAAAAAAGTTTTACTTCTTTTATTGTATTCTTATCTTTACTCAATTCAATTGAAGAAACGAAATAACTAATACTTCCTATTGGTTTTAGTATGCTTTTTTCATTAATAGTTTCTATATCAAACATGCTATTTAATAACTCATTATCACCACTATGAAGTAAAAATACTGTTTCTAGGTATTGAGTAATCTGTTCACTTCGCTCTTCATCAAGAGGGACTACTTGCATGTCTTCTTTATAAGTTAGTATTGAATCATTTAGCTGCAGAGTTTTTTTAGCATCAACATAGTTTATAGATAAACCATTTTTAAAAAAACTAATCTCACCGTGAAGTTCCATGCTACTACCCAGAGCATCACTATATCTAAGTTCAGTAAAGTTAAAAGTATTTGCATTTGCTATTAAAAAGCTAAAAATTAGTATGATTATTTTTGACATGACTCACTCATTATTTTATATGTGTATTTTAGCATATCGTTTTCATTAGAAAACTTATCTGGATAGATAGCATCTAATGTCCGGACTCTGATCTTTGATTCTCTATTGTGTGAGAAACAAAAATTTCCTTTTGAGAGAATATCTCCTGTTCCTTGGATAACTACTGGAACAATAGGTTTATTCATCTTCATAGCTAAACGAAAAGCACCTTTTTTAAATTTACCAAGAGTTATTCCATTGCCACGAGTACCTTCTACAAAAAAAACTATATTTCTATTTTCTTTTAGCATCTGCTCAAATTCCATGTATGTATTATTAATCTTGCCAAGGTTTCTTTTGTCTAAATGTCTTATTCCTATAAGGTGACCTACTTGAGAGATAAATGGAATTTTTTTAAAATTCATATTAGTCATAATTATATATTTTTTTATAAAATAACCCAAGATAGGGTAGTCTAAGTTTGACTGATGTGTTGAAACATAAATAGCACTATCTGGAAGATTCTCTGACAAATTGATATCAAGTCTGATTCCAGGCATAAGAGCAAAAAAGATTTTGTAAATTACAGAAGACAGATATTGAAACTTATCTTGAGGGTACTTATCAAATGGATAAAAGAGTGCATAAATGATTAGTGAGGGGAATACGAACAACCCAATAAGACCAAAAAAAAGTATAAATGCAAAACTACTTGCTATACAACCTAATCGCATAGAACCTCCCATAAAGTATCTGAATAATCAAAGATATAAAGAAAAACATATACCAACCTGCAGAGCTATAAAATGCCCAAAAAACATCATCATAAAAAATAAGTGCAAATTGGAATATAGTAGATATAGAAATAACCCAAACCCAATATTTATCGCCATTTTTTAAAAAAGCAATCTCTTCTTTAGCTAATTTTTTTGGATAAAATTTTTGTGTAAATTTAAGAATGAGTTCTCTTTTATTAATTGTAGCATCAATAAAGAGAGTAAGAAACATCATTGAAATAATAACTGGAATAAATTTAATTATTGTAAAACTGGCAAAAAAGTATGAAATTAAAAGTAATGAAAAGTATATAGTTGGAATTAGTAAGTTTTTAGAAAATTTATGTTTTATGTATGTGAATATAAAAAGTAGTATTGATAGGACGATATATATGCTAAGAACTACTTTAAATTCAAAGTAGTGTAGAAATATTAAAAAGCTTGGAGCAAAAAGTAGTGTAAAGACACTACTCATCTTCATTAGCAGCTAAAGCGAAATCACACACATCAGATATTGTTCTAATGTCTTTCATCTCTTCTGTTTTTATCTCGATACCTAGCTCTTTGTCTAGTGTAACCATTAAATCTATAGCATCTAGAGAGTCTAGTTCTAAGTCTGTAAATAAGTTGGCTTCCATTTTTATATCATCTGCTTCAACTTCAAACTCTTCAACTAATACAGATACTATCTTGTCATATACATCTTCACGTGTCATTATTATTTACCTTTGTAGTCTTTAAAAATAAGTGAGCTGTTAATCCCACCAAATGCAAAGTTATTATTCATCGCAATTGTAATATCTTTTAGCATGTTTTTTCCTAAAACGTTGATATTTGCGCAATTTTTATCTAATGTTTTAAAGTTCATTGTTTTTGGTAAAAATGACTTGTTTAATGCAATAAGACAGATAATGCTTTCAACAACACCACATCCGCCTAGAAGATGTCCCATATGACCTTTTGTACTACTAACTGGTGTCTCAGAGCCAAAAAGATTAAAGGTAGCATTTGATTCTGCTATATCTCCCATTTGAGTTGCAGTAGCGTGAGCATTAATATATTCAATATCTTGTGCTTTAATACAAGCATCTTCTAGAGATGTCTCCATTACCTGCATCATTCCCTCTTTAGATGGAGTTGTTATATGCTCGCCATCACAAGATGTTGCATATCCAATTACTTCTCCATATATCTTAGCATCGCGAGCTAAAGCGTGTTCAAGTTCTTCTAAAACTAAGGCGCCACTTCCTTCTCCTAATACTAATCCATCACGACTCTCATCAAATGGACGAGATGCAAGTGTTGGTTCATGATTATGTTTTGTAGCTGCAGCACCCATAACATCAAAAACTCCACCAGCTAAATAATGAAGCCCTTCAGCCCCACCACATATCATGATATCACTCATCCCATATTTAATACTTTCATAACCGGCTCCAATTGCTTGTGCTGATGATGTACAAGCTGAACATGTAGGAATATTACGACCTTTAATTGAGAACATCTGTGCTAAGTTTGCAGCTACTGTATGGCTCATTATTTTTAGAAATGCCATAGAATTTTGTCCTCTAAAGCTCATCTTCTCTTTTACTTCGGGGATATACTCAAAAAGAGTTTCATTTCCTCCCATAGTTGAACCAAAGGCAATACCACATCTTTTTGAACTAAGAGTTTCTTGGTTTAAGTTTGCGTCATTGATTGCATCTGAAGTTGAGACTGCACTAAGTTGAGCTACTCTATCCATTGAACGGCGGTATTTTCTTGGAATAGATTTTAAATCAACATCCTTTACTACACCGGCAATTTTTGTTCCGAAATAATCTATTTCATCCCACTCAGGAACATACTCAATCCCACATTTCTCATTCTTTAAATTTTCGTAAAGTTCTTCATAGCTATTTCCTAGTGGTGAATTTAAACCAACACCTGTGATTACAACTCTTCTCATATTAAGTCCTTAACTTTTTTTTCATAAACCCTAGAAAAAAGAGTAAAAGTCTCTTTATATGCGTAGGGTTGGATAGTGCCATATTTTGATAGTGAAGTAGTATTTTAACACGTTTGTAAAATGTAGTAATTACTTCTTTATACTCATAGTCGAGCTCTTCTTGAGTAAAAGCCTCTGCTTTATACACAAAATTCATACCGTTAAGTCTATCCCAATCTTCTTCTCTAATAGATGTTCCGTATAGCTTTTTATAAATTGTGATCCTGGATATGGAGTAAATTTTGAGAGATTCATTGTTGTCAGAGGAAGACTTTTAATAAACTCTTTTGTTACTTTAACACTCTCTTTAGTTTCTCCTGGATAACCCAACATAAATAGGCCTTTTACTCTGATTCCAGCTTCACTAGTCCAATTTACAGCGCGAGCAGATACTTCAGCTGTAATTGATTTTTTCATATTTTTGAGCATTTCATCAGAACCACTCTCTAATCCAAAGCTAATTTCCCAGCATCCAGCTTCTTTCATTTTTTTTAATGTATCTGGCTTAACAGTATCAACTCTAGCTGTACAACTCCAAGTCATATCAACCTTATCTGTAATTAAAAGTTCACATAACTCTAATACTTTAGCATTATTAGCAACAAAAAGATCATCAACAAACTGCAAATGTTTAATCCCATATTCTAGACTCAAATGCTTCATAATCTCATGTACTTTTTTTGATGAGTTATATCTGATTTTGGTACCAAAGGTTGAAGTGTCACAAAATTCACATTTAAAAGGACAACCTCTTGAAGCAGAATAAGTAGCAACTGGAGCTCTTGGGTAGTCAAAAATTGCTGGAAGATAGGCTTTCGGAAAATTTGGTAAAAGGTCCCACGCTGGGATGGGCAGTGAGTCTAAGTCTTTTATACTTGGTGGAGGAGGGGTTCTTCTTAAAGTGTTATTTTCGTCTCTGTATACTATTCCTTGAACTTCTTCTAGAGGATCATTGTTTTCTATACTTGAGAGTAGTTTATTAAGTATCAATTCACCTTCATAAAGAGCTGCAATATCAAAATTTTCAAATTTTTGCATAGTCTCAAAACCCATAGAAGATATATGTGGGCCACCTACCATAATTACGATATTAGGATTTTTTTCTTTAATTAGTTTGGCTATGATTGCAGCATTAAAAACACCTACTGTAAAAAGTGTGATGCCCACAAACTTTGGATTTATTTCAAGAACCATATTTGCTACGGTTTGAGGAGATAAATTTTCTAAGTCACTCTCTATGATTTTTGGAGAATATCCGTCTTTTCTAGCTTGAGCAGCTAATAATAAAAGTCCTAAAGATGGTGATCTATTTATAACATGTTTAACATGATCATTCCCAGGTGCAATTTGCTCATAGGGAGGGTTTATAAATATAATGTCATTCATCTTTTCTCCTTTTTTATTCAAAGTAGTTCATAACTTTTTGAGCACCTAAATAGCATCCAAGAAGCCCAGGAGCTAAGGCACTTTCACCTGCTAAGTATAAATTTTCAACTCTAGTTTTTGGCATTACCATTGAAAGACTTTTTTGCTTTGCAGAACATAAGATTCCGTAAGCACTTCCTTCATGTCCATTAGAATAATGTTGCTTTGTAAGGGGAGTTGAACAATCAATAACTTCTATCTCACCAAAGTCATATAGTTTTTTTAATGTTGAAATATGATACTTACACTCTTCTTGTTTTCGTCTTTTATATTCTTCTTTTTCAAGATTTGTATAGTCTGTATAATTACTTCTTGCTATAACTGTTATAGCTCTCTTATCATTGATTTTAGTTGATGGTAAAACAGAGATACAATCATCGCCATAAAAGTAGAGGTTTGAAGCTATATCTGCATCTACAAGACAAAAGATTGAGAAAAATGTTGGAGACTCTTTAAGTTCACTTACATGTTTAGCATATCGTTTTAGTTTTTTGTTTTCTAAGTTAAGAAGAGATGTTGTTGTTCTTGGATGTAGAGTGCTTATTACAGCATCGTATTTGATGATTCCATCCTTACATTTAAGTGCTTGTATACCATTTTCATCATGAATTATTTGAGATATTTCATCTCTAGTTTTAATAGTTGTATTTTTAAGTCCACTTTTTAGGGCATCTACAATTGCTCTTCCATTTCCTTTTATCTTTCTTGTTCCATCAAGCATATTTATCATAATTTTTGCATATATTTCAAAAGAAGCATCTTCGTATTGAACCTCTGCGTAAAAAATAGTAAAATGAAGAAGTATCTTTCTTAATTTAGTATCTTTTATATCAGACATCACACTCCCTAAAGAGCGTGAATCAATATTTGTATAATCGTCTTTTACTTTTAGGGTAATTTTAGAAGCTTCATAACACTTATCAAAGAAAATATCTAAAGCATCTTTTTCAGATTCAAAATATGTTTGAAGCTTTTGCTTAAATTCTACAGAACTATTTGGTATTGAAAACTTTTCTTCATCAAAGTAAAGTGTGTCAAAATCTCCCTCATAAGAGTAAAGCTCCAGTTTATCTAGCAGACCATATTTTTTAAACTCTTCATATAAGAACTGTTTAGGTGCTAGTGATCCAGAGTAGTGAAAACCTACATCAAACATGATCTTTTTTCTTCTAAATGAATCAATTACTCCACCAGTCTTTGGAAGTTTTTCATAAATAGTTGGCGAATAGCCTTTTTTCTCTAGAAGAAAAGCACATAGAAGGCCACTTAATCCTCCTCCAACTATTGCAATATTCATCGTACCATACCACCACTGATATTTAAAACTTCACCAGTTACATAGCTCGCTTTATCTCCTAAGAAGAAGACACATTCTGCTATATCTTCAGGCTTACCAATTCTCTTTAGTGGAATTGCTTTTTTCATCTCTTTTAAATCTAATTCTTTTGTCATTTCAGATTCAACCAGTCCAGGAGCTACTGCATTCACTCTAATCTTATATCTTGCAACTTCTGCTGATAGGGCTTTTGTAAAAGCTATCATTGCACCTTTTGCTGCTGAATAATTTGTTTGACCTGCATTTCCAACAAGACCAGATATAGATGCAACGTTTATAATTGAACCCTTTTTATTTGCAATCATATTTTTTAGAATTGCTTTTGTTACGTAAAAAGTTCCATTTACAGAAGTGTCTATTACATCACTCCACTCTTCATCACTCATCCAAAAGAAAAGATTATCTTTTGTTATACCAGCATTATTAACTAAAACATCAAGTTCTAACTCACCAATAGCACTCACAACTTCATCTTTTTTTGTGATGTCAAACTGAAGAGTTTGAGAGTTTGAAAGTTCTGCGTTTAACTCTTTTGCTTTTGACTCTTGTGAACGGTAGTGAAGATATACAAAGTATCCATTATCATGAAAATATCTAGCACAAGCTTCACCAATTGAGCCTGTTGAACCGGTTACTAGAACCTTCTTACGATTCGTCATCATAGTCCTTTTTGGTTGAGGGTTAGTGCCTCACTGCATTGAATTTTAATTCTTATCATGAGAAAAGACCTTCTCTAATCATTTTATTGACTACTTTAATATCTATATCCATTCTTCTATCATTAGTAAGCTTTTGGACTTCACTTCTAATAGTTTCAAAGTTGTTTTGTAAAAATGCAGAACACTTCTCTTTACCTCTTAAATCAACTCCTTGAGCCATTCCCATAAGAGCAATACTAAGCATATTTGTTAAATCAGGTAACTGCTTTGCAAAATGAAGAGCTGCTGTTGTTCCCATACTAACTTTGTCTTGGTTAAACGACTCTGTAGGACGAGAGTGCAGAGATGCAGGGACTGTATTCATAATGACATCTGCAGTCAGTGAACTAAGAGTTATTTGCATTGCTTTAAAGCCGTGATGAGTAGATTTTGTATTTAGTTTAAGAGATTCACCTAAGCCTTTGTTAAATTTATGGTCAACTAAAAGTCCAAATTCTTTATCAAGTAAGTCAGCTAAGTTACCAACACAAATACGCATTGTATCCATTGCATGAGCTATATAACCACCGTAAAAGTTACCCGAAGTGTAGATTCTTTTACCGATATGATCTATAAGAGGATTGTCATTTACACCATTAATCTCAGTTTCTATCCATTTTTTGGCAATATCTAAATTATCATGTATAACACCTAATACTTGTGGTGAACAACGAATAGAATATCTATCTTGAATATTTTGTTCTTTTTCTAAATGGAAGTTTTCATATCTGCTAAATGCTTCATGAGTAAGAGATGAGTTTATACATTTCTTTAGTATATTTGAAGCTGCAAGTTTTTGACCATCAAAAGGTTTTGAGTCATGAACAAATGGTTCAAGCGGAGTGATATCACAAAGAAGAAGTTCAAATACAGATGCAACAAAACTCTCAGATGTATCAAGTAAAATTTCAAACTTTTCAATAGCATCTATGGCAATAGCACTCATAGCTGCTGTACCGTTCATAATAGCTAAAGCCTCTTTTGCTTTAAACTTGTAAGGAGTAATACCTAACTCTTTATAAACTTCACTAGTAGGTCTTTCTTCACCCTTATATATAACTTCTCTCTCTCCAGCAATAGCTGCTGCAATATAAGAAAGAGGAGTTAAATCTCCACTTGCTCCAACTGAACCTTGAGATGGGATAAGAGGATAAATCTCTTTATCTAAAAGAAGTTCAAATCTCTTAAGTAAATCATAGCTAATTCCACTTTTACCTTTTGAGAGACTTATCATCCTAACAGTAGTCATAATACGAGACACATCAGCACTTAAATATTCACCTACACCACAGCCATGAAAAGAAAAGAGATTATACTGAAGCTCTTCTGCTTCTTCAAAAGCTGCATAGTTTTGTCCAGCTTCACCATAACCAGTAGTAACACCATAGATAGGGCGACCTTTGCTAATATTTTCAATTAAAAAGTCATGTCCAGCATTTATAAAATCTATAAACTCTTGAGAATCATTTAGTTTAACAGTTCCTTTTTTTAAGAAGTCTTTGTAAGATACTGTATTATTGTCTATTGTCATATTTATTTTCCTGATTTATTGTATTTTTGATTACGTAAATGAATTTATTAATTTTGTAATTTAATAAGTTTATTGTCTTTAAAGATATAGTTACGAGAGTTGAATCTAGCTTCCCAATAACGCCAAGTATTCCCTTTTAGGCTTGGAGTACGATGAATAGGTGGATAACCTCTACTTAAAATAAGAGCTTCTTTACTCATATTTAATTCAACTGTACCTTGTTTAATAAGAATTTGCTCAGCATCAGTGAAACTACTTAAATCTACAGGAGTTGGAGCAAACATTCTCTTTAGAAGATTATCTTGGTTTAAACCGGTATATGCTTTTTTATTAAATAGTACAATGCTTTTTCCATCATACTCAAAAATAATACCGATATTATGGTTGTCAATAATTGTTACAGCTGTATTTACAGGAATAAAAACATCTCTTGAGTAGTTAACAGAAGGAATTTTTTTATCTATTGTTATTGTGTCATCATCAGAGAGTACATTACTAGTATCGATAATAGTAACACTTTTATTTAAATACCACATGCCAACTTGTGTATAAACTTTTTCTTTTATCTTCACTTTTGGTTCATTTACACAGCCTGTAATTACTATGGCTGAAAGTAGTATCATTATTAATTTACAAATTTTTGACATGCTTTTCCTTAAGTAGATATAACTAAATATATTTATGGTTTGAATATTATCATTTATTAAATATGCAAATGCTTAATAATGTAGTAAATACAGTCTTTATGTGTGATACATTATTATATTTAATTTAGACCAAAGTTTTTAATCTCAATACTTTATAACAATCTTCAAAGCAGTCAATGTAAAGCATGTCTTCTCTTGACTCAATAACTTTATTTATAGTATAACTAAGCTCTGTTTGAAAAAAATTTGTTTCTTTTTTAAATTCTAAATCTAAACACCTCATAGATGTATAAACAATCCTGTCATTAACTTTTAAAATTTCTTTTATTTCTTCTGAATTATACGATTGTGTGTCAAATTCTATCTCGGCAATAGCATCTTGACTTGATAATGAGAGTTTTTGAAAATTTACACTACTTACAATTTCAGAGATTTCATCTAAACCAAGAACTCTTTTTAGTATTTCATTTGGCTGGCTAACTAAATCAATAGAACCAAAAATAGCTTCTTTTTTTGAAGAGTATAAAGAAGAATATATAGATATGAGAGTATTGATATAAGTGAAGTTGTCTGAAATTTGAAATAGACTTTTACCTTTAATACCAAGTGCTTTAGAAATGTAATAACTAGTACTATTACCTAAAATATTGATAAAATCAGATATCTTCATAAACTCTTTGTTATTAGCACAATGAGTTGCTTTTTGAAATACATCAATATTACCTATTCCACTTGTAATATATAGTTCATCATCTATTGATATGTTTATTTTATCTTTTAACCTCAATGCTCCAAATAGACCTAAGTGAATAAAGTTATCTTGACGCCTAGTGTCTATTTTATATTTTGTTTTCAACTCAGTTTTTACATCTATAGTGTTTAGATCGTTTCTAAAAGAACTATAGTTTAGTATATAGAGTTTCATACTGCTTCTTTTTTTATAATTAGAGATGCATTGTTTCCACCAAAGCCAAAATAATTACACATGAAAGTTCCACTACTGCATTGTTTATTTTCATTAAGTGGTTTTAATTCAGAGCTCATTGGATTATGAAAAGATGGAGTTTTTGGTATAAACCCATCATCTATACAAGCCATGAAAAGGACTAGTTCTAAAACCCCGCAAGCACCTAGTGTATGACCAATATATGGTTTTACACAAGTAAAGTCTATACCTTTTTTAAAAACTTGAGTTATTGCATTTATCTCTGCTGAGTCATTAGAAGAAGTAGAAGTAGCATGAGCTTTTAGTGCTGTTATATCTTTAGCATCTATCTTAGTATTTTCAAGTGCTAAATTCATCACTTGCACAAACTCTAAACCACTTTCACTTGCAGCAGTTATATTTTCAGAATTTGAGCAATTTACTCCACCTTCAAGTGACCATAAACAGTTCTCATTAGATAATAAAACTCCAGCAAACCCTTCACCTAAAATCATACCATCACAATTTTTATCAAAAGGTTTTTGTGAGCTTGATGAGAGCAATTGCATAGAATTAAAACCCTTATTCATAATAGAAGAAAAAACTTCTGCCCCTATAATTATCACGTTTTTAAAAATGGAAGCATTGATAAGGTTCGCAGCTTCAAGCATTGCATTTGCACTTGAAGTACAAGCTGTATTTATAGTCATTGTAAAATCGTTTAGTCCAAATTCCTGTGAAAGCTTTTTAGCAAAACTATCTATACTATGCTTTTTAGAAGAATAGGCTTTTTTATTATATAGAGTGTCTTGTATAGCATTTATTGTATACCAGTCTATTATAGATGTGCCTATAATTATCGCTGTAGATTTTCTTTGGACTGCATCTAATTCAAGAACAAGCTCACTAACTAACTCTCTTAACTCTTCGTAGATGCTATCTTGATTGTCTTCTACCTCGTTGTCAAATAAGAAATAAGGGAGGATTACATCTTCCATAAGTGATTCAATTGTTTTAGTTGATATTTTAGTTTGTTGATTTTTTACTGATTTAAGAGTTTGTTGTAGATTACCCTGGGATGACTTGATAATATACTTTGAGATACCTACATTTTTCATATTAAGTTTTTAAAAACTCTGCTAACTCATCTATAGTTGTTACTCTTCTTCTAAATTCTTTTGGGTCAACAAGTCTTACCCCATATTTTTTTTGTATACTCATTGAGATTTGAAGTGCATCTAAAGAATCTAGTTCTAAGCCACTCTCATGTGAAAATAGTTCAACACTATTGTCTATCTCGTTAGGTGTTATATCTTCTTTCTCACATTCAGTGATTATCATATCTTTTAAATCATATTTTAATTGTTCTATATCCACTAGAGACCCTTGTTTATTCTAATACGCAATATTATCATAGATATAATTAAGGAGATTATTCCAAAGACAAAAAGTTTAAGAGCATCTTCGAGTATCATAGACGCATTTGCAGATTTTAAAAATATATCTAAAAATCCATCTAGTCCCCATGACATAGGTGAAAATTCTGATATTCTTTGCATAGACTCAGGCATAATATATTTTGGAACCATAACACCACCAATAGCCCCTAATAAAATATTGAAGATTCCACCTATTGTAGTAGCTTGTTCACTTGAACTTGCACTAACGGCAATTAAAGTAGATACTCCTATTGCAGATACACTTAAAGCTAAAGAGATAGTTGCAATTGCGCCAAGAGAACCATTGATCTCTAATGCAGAAGTATTAAACATAGGAACTAAAAATATTCCAACACCAAGCATTATTGCTACTTGTATTTGATTTATAACAAGATAGGGGATACTTTTTGAAATACTCATCCAAAGAATAGATACATTCATAGAGTTTAATCTTGCAAGAGTGTTTTGTTTTCTCTCATTTACATATATTGTAGACATAGGTATGATAATAAAAAACATACCAAAAACTATCCATGAAGGTACACTTTGTTGTGTTGAGTTTGGCATACTTTTTAAATCATTATATTTTACTTTATAGAGGTTCTCATTGGATATGTTTATAGAAGATAATATTTTAGAGGTTTCTGGTGAATATTTTTTAAGAGTTTCTGCCATTGAAGTAAATCTAGCACTTAATAGATGCTTTGAGAGCATTGATTTAAATATTTCTATTTGGTCACTCTTTAAGGACTTATTAACTACTAGCTCAATTTTTTTATTTGTATCTTTAGAATAATTTTTTGGAATATAAGCTAAAAACTGAGCCTCTGTTTTGTGACTTACAAGTGTAAAGTTTTTATCTTCCTTAATATCAGAAATTATTTTTTTACTTATTTGGGTTTTATCTGAATCTTGCGCATAAACAGTAAATTCTATAGTATTTGTGGAAAACTGATCTCTCATGGCAACTGACATTATAAGTATAAAGATAGCAGGCATAACAAAAAGAGCAAGTAGAGCATGTTTATCTCTCAATACGAGTAAAAACTCTTTTTTTATCATAGCACTAAGCATCAGATGAACCTGTTATATCTAAAAAATATTTTTCCAAATTTGTTGAAGCATATTTAATCTGTTTAATCGAAATGTTATTCTTCTTTAGAAGGTTTATTGTATTAAAAAGTTCACCTTCTTTAGTTTCAATAAAAGATGAGTTTTTTACACTTAATCCTAATGAATCTACTATCTCTTGATAAACTATCTCGATAGTAATAATATCAGAGATTTTATTTGAAAGTAGATTAAAAAGAGTGTCTTGTATAAGAAGTTCTCCATGATCTATAATAGCAACTTCATCGCAAATTTTTTCTATCTCTGTCATATAATGACTTGTATATATAACAGTAATTCCGAGTTTTTTATAATTTTTAATAGAATCAAGTATTTCATTTCTGCTTTTTGGGTCAAGTCCAACTGTTGGTTCATCAAAGTATATGATTTTAGGATTATTCAGTAATCCTATCGCTATATTTAATCTTCTTTTTTGACCACCTGAGAGGGAGGAAGCTTTTTGATTTAGTAGTTTCTCTAAAGAGTTTACCTGCAGAGCTTTTTCATAATCTTCTTTTTTAGCATTTTGTATATCTGCAAAAAAATCAAGATTTTCCTTAACTGTAAGTTTTTCGTAAAATGCTAAGTGTTGAGGTATTATAGAACTTATTTTTTTAATATCTTTTTTTTGCTTTTTAAGATCATATCCGAAGATTTTAATATCTCCACTATCAATATCAACAAGACCATTAAGTATGGAAAGAAGGGTTGTTTTACCAGCTCCATTTACACCAAGAAGACCAAAAACACTTCCTTCTTTAATATTTAAAGATAAATTGTTGAGAGCTTTTGTATTTGAGAATGACTTAGATATATTTGATATTTGAATCATCTATTATTTGCCAGTAAACTCGAGCATTTTTGTATAAACTTTGGCTTCTTCATCAGAGATTGACATTAACATATTTGAGATAGAAGTAAAGTCTATTGGCTTTTTAGATTTTATGGCTTTTGCAATTAGAAGGGCAAATTCTCTCCACTTATCCCCAACTTCTAGCATCATTGTTGAAGCCTCTTGTAGAGTTGAATCATTGTTAAAAAGAGTGCTTGACTCTTGTAAAAAAGAAGCATAAATATATCTAAATCCAGCTCCTCCTGTACCTATTTCTTCTTGCATTCTAACTATATGACCAAGATATAGTTTTGCATATTTTTCATCTTTGGATTCTAGCTTTAGGATTGATTTAGCTAAATATTTTATAGCTTTTAAGCCAGAGATAGGAACTGGAGTGTTTAACATTGCCTTAGCTGTCTTTTTCATTGTTTTTATAATAATAGGCTGTAAATCAATGTTTTGAGGAACAAAAGTTGGATAGTAAAGAAGACCTTTTGGAGCCATCATCCCTTTTGCAAATCTAGCCTTGGATAGAGAAGCTTTATCCGATTTAACACTGTGCTCAAAAACAGGATCACTGATAAGATAGTTGTCAGATTCTTTTGCATATATAACTAAGTTGTGAGCATTAAAATGAAAACGCATTTCAGGTGGAAAATATGGAAGCCAGTAGACTGAAGTTTGTGCCCCTGTAACTTTTCCTTCACTTAGTAGTTCATCTAATCTTGCTTCACCTTTTTCTTTACTTGAAAAAGTTTCTAGTTTCATTTTTATTTTTAGATTCTTTTGAATATTTTTAATAATTGATTTTGGCAAATTTCTATAAGCGACAAGAGGCATTCCTCCGATCTTAATAAAGGGAAGGTATGCAAATGTTAAAGCTGAAGATAGACCAAAAATCATAGGTTCACTAAGGTTAAGCCCATAATGTCTAAGAAGTGACACCATTACTCCGCTTTCACAATGAGCAGAGTGAGAGTGTTTAAATTCAGTTACATTCATAATTTATGTCTTCCAATACTTTTAAATTTTCTATAGTTATTCCTAGAACTTCTGCATAAACCGATAGTCTTTTATCGCTTATCTTTTTAAAAACTTCTGGTTTAAAATCACGAGAAATAGTCCACTTAAAAAAACCGCTTGTCTCGGCTAATAGTTGCAAGTCCATTCTCTCTTTAAACATATAATAAAATAGAGGTGATTTAATACCTTTTTTAACTTCACAGTATGCCTCGTGAGCACTAGATTCTAAGTCTTCAAGGGCTAGTTTTGTAGCAGTCTCCTCTACATTCCAACCAGTTGACCCTACTATGCTTATTTCACCATTTTCACTTTTTGCATAGATAGCTTTTTTATTTTTTGCGTATGTTGAACTATCTTCTTGAGGAACATCATTGATATCCATTACACAGCCTCTAGTAGCATGAAAGCTGTGGAAAATCGTCCGCTCTCAGGAATGTAGCATAAAAGTTTTTCGCCTTTTTTCACATTGGCTGAGTTAAAAAGCTCTTCTAACATAATATATATAGATGCTGAGCCTGTATTACCTTTTGTAGATAGGTTTGTAAACCACTTCTCTTGAGGTATATCACAGCCTGCTTTTAACATCTTCTCGTAAACTTCATCTCTAAAGTAACCAGATGAGTAGTGAGGTAAAAACCAGTCTATTTCCTGCGGATTGAACATCTGTTTTTCCAGCATTACCATTAAAGCTTGTGCAACAGTATATTCCATAACATTTTCATTTAGAAGTTTTACATCTTGTTTAACAGAAAATATAGACTTATGTAGCCACTCTTTTGGAGTATATTGTCTCCAGCTTTTAGTTGAACCATCTTCAAGTTTTTCACATCCAGAGTACATACAAGTGTCTAAAATATTTGCATAAGATATAGAGAAGATTTTGTTTATCTTAAGAGAGAGAGAATTTTCATTTGCTTTGGCACTGAGTGCCATTGCTCCAGCACCATCGCTTAGCATCCATCTTAAAAAATCTTTTTCAAAAGCTATTTCTTGATTTTTTTCCAGCATCTCAACTTTATTTTCTATCTCAGGAGTAAAGTTTTCAGCTCTCATTATTGCTGATGAGTTTTCGCTTCCAGTTGCAACAGCAGACTCTGCTTCTCCTGATTTGATAGAAGTGTAAGCATATTTTAGTGCAGTAATTCCACTAAGACAAATTCCTGCAGTAGATACTACTTCAAGTGGTTTGCATTTAAGTTCACCGTGAACCATAATGGCATGATTTGGCATCAGTTGATCAGGCATTGTTGTACCACATGCTAAAACATCAACACTATCTAGATCAAGACCATCTTTTTTAAGTTTTCTTATAGCTTGAGCTGTAAGTTGTGCATTAGAATGAGTAGCTTCTCTTGTATTAGGATCAATTGCATAGTATCTATTTGTTATTTTATTTGATCTAAGTATGATTCTTTTTGCACGAGAAGGTCTATCTCCAACTTGTCCGAGTACTTTTTCTATATTTTCATTGTCAACAGCTTCATTTGGTAAAAATGCTGATATTTTATTAATGTATACTTCTCTTAACATTGTCTTTTATCTTCCACTTGGTAATTCATAATAGTCTTCCATAATTTTTAGTTTATCTTTTTGAAATATATTTAAAATTTTTCTTGCTAATATATTTAAAGGAACGACAGTTAATAGCAAAGTTATTAAAAAACAAACGTAGATAGAGATTATAACTTTTCTGCCAAAAGAGTACTTCTCCCCTGATGCTTTAATAAGTCTGCTCCAGATTTTAAAACTTCTGTCTGCAATTTTCTCAGTAGCTATAAGTTTACCATTTACGCTTACTGCATTTAAGTTTTTTAGTAGAGCTTCACCACTTTTTTCTTTGTCTTGGTGAAGGGCTTCATTTAGTCTTTTCCCAAATCTTGAAGCTTCTTGAATATCTGAGTCTTTGATTCCCGCAGGCGGAAAAAACATAAAAGGTTTTTTCTTTCCTGTTAAAAGAAAACCTGGGAGTGTTACAAGACTAAGAACACTTCCTCCTTGATCTGTTAAAGCCACATGGTCGATAAGTTTAGCATCAACAGCTTTTAGCATCTCTTTTACTTTTTCTTGAGCTAAAACCCACATGTCACGACAAGCTACAAGAGTTACTACAGGTTTGTCTTTAAATACTTTTTTAGCTTGTTCAGAGTGCATAAAGGCAGTGATAGGAATAGATGGAGCCATATACCAAACCGTATATCCCAAAATAATCATGTCATAATCATCTTCCAAATCTTCAAGCTCATTAATCTCGCACCCGTCCAAGAAAACAGATTCTGGAAATTCATCAAAAAACTGGTAAAAGGGCCAAGGAAATGGGTACTTTACTTTTGGTGTTATTTCTTTAATATCCAGCTTTATCTCTTCATCTTCTAAGTCTGATAAGAAGCTGTCTAAAACTCGTTTGAGTTGTCCTGATTGTGAGTAGTAAAGTATTAAAATTTTTTTCATTAATTCATCTTTTTAAAAAAATCGTAGAAATTATACCATTGATTGGGATATTCTCTTATTGTATTTTGTAAGACATCTGCATAGTCTTGCGACATTTGTTCCAGTGAAGACTCTTTAATCAGCTCTAGTGCTAGGTCATATTTATTTAGTGAGTTGTTAGTAACAAAGATGGCTACAAGAGGTTTTTTGACTCTAAGTGCAATTTCAAAAGGGTTTTTGTTTATAAGTACTTTTTTGTCTAAAAATTTTACTTCTATGGTTTTAGTCTTATCAACTGCTCTATCTGCCATCATTGCCACTAACTCTTTGTTCATAAGAGCATTTGCTATTTGAATATTAGCAAGAATTGCACCTTGATTGAGGTCTATAATCTTTACTCTTTGCTCATTTACTCTTTCTCTATTTTTTTCTACTTCTTGGATGTTTTCTTTAGTGTTTTCACGCATTACTATGCTCATTGGTGGTAGTTCATCACTTAAACAGTGGGCAGCACTCGCCCAACTTCCAACATGAGAAAGCAGAATTACTCCTCCATTTTCATTGAGTGTTTTGATAACGTCATTATTGTGAATACAAAAGCTTAAGTCTTGCGGTTTTATACGAGAGACAAATCTGTCAAAAATTGATATAGCAAACATTTTTAAGTGATTAAAATAGCTTGTATTTGTTAATTTAATGCCTATGTTATCATAATAACTCTGCATTGATTTTTTCACACTTGGTGCAAAAAGTAGGTAGTAAAGTGCAACAAAGTTTAGTATAAAAACAACTAAGTTATAACCAAGAACACTATATGCAAAAAGCAGTAGTTTATAGCCAAATGCATTTCCTCTTTGTTTTATCTCCACAACCAGCCTCTAAGTAAAAGATATCTTTGCATAAGCAATTTTATGTGAAGAAGAGTTATGTGTACATTGTCCCAAAGCTTGTCAAAGTGAGAAACTCTCTCCTCGTGCGGTGGATAGTAGCACTCAACTTCTACATCTTTAATCTTTGCACCTCTATATGAATGATGGACTAAAATCTCTACTTCAAAATCAAAACGTCGATTTGTAAGGGGCAGGTCTAAAATAGAAACAGGGTACATTCTAAAACCGCTCTGCGTATCGCCTAAAGCTTTGAGAGTCTCTAGCATAACCCAGAAGTTGCTAAATTTTCTACCAAATTTTGAACTATTAGGAATATTCTCTTGCTCGAAATCTCGGTTTCCTATTACAATAGTTTCATCTTCGTAAGCATCTGTTAGTTTTTGAATCTGTGAGCTTAGATGCTGTTTGTCTGCATCTACGCTGACAAATGAGTTGAAACCTAACTCTTTTGCTTTTTTTGCACCACTTAAAATGGCCTCACCTTTGCCCATATTAGAAGAATGAGTAACTAACTCTATATCTAATTCTTGCACATCTATAGGTGTTGAAGAACCATCATCTACTACCACAACTTTGTAGTTATAGCTTAAAACATCTTGGATAACTTCTCTAATATATGGGGAGTTGTAAACGGGAATAACTATACAAAAATTCATAGGCTAAAACTTGCTACCTCTGCATCTTGGCAAAATACTTTAAATTTGTTATTGTTTTTTTCATACTTGATTGTCTGAGAAGGTGATATGACTTTAGTAAATTTTGCTTTTTTGATTGTAGTAATATCTAGTTGGAAAATATCAGATATTATTTCAAAATGAATAAAACCTGGGAGTATTGGTTGGGATGGAAAGTGGGCTTTAAATATTGGATGATTTTCATCGCAAAGAGTTATTATAGCACTGTTGTCATCTTTAAAATCTATATTATATAGTTGCTTATGCATCATAGTTATTTTGGGTCACCTTGATAAGTTGTATGTCATCTTCATAAATTTTACTATAATAAAAGTTATATAATATTTTTATTTATACTAAATATGGAGAGTATTTTACCTTGATTATGCTAAAAATAAACAAAGATTTAGTACAATCAGCAATATTCAATAAAGGTAAATCATGAAATATTTTTTAATATTGTTAGTTACATTAGTCTTTGTTACGGGTTGTACAAAAAAAGAGTTTAAAACAAATTGGCATAATGTTAAAGACGGTACATCAAAAAGATGGAATGAAGGTAAAGAAGATTTTAAAGAATCTACAAAAACTTATGAGAAAAATGAAAAAAAAGATGATAACAAAACATCTGAAGCTAAATAATGTTTGATGACACTCAACGTAATGGCGCAGAAGCCCTACTAGAAGCTCAAAAGATTGCTTTTGGAGCAGTTGTTTTCCAATCAGCGAGACTATTACGTGATTGGGGTGTTTTTAAACTTTTAGAAGATAATAAAAATGGCTTTAGTGTAGAAATTATAAGTGAAAAACTAGGTTTGACTCTATATGCTGCACAAATTTTATGTGAATCAGGTTTTAGTATGGGGGCTCTTAAATTAGAAGGGGATATATACACTCTTACAAAAATAGGCTACTTTTTACTTAATGATGAGATGACAAAAGTCAATATGGATTTTAATCATGATGTCAATTATCAAGGTCTTTTCTTCCTCGATGAAGCACTTAAATCTCAAAAACCATCAGGTCTTCATCAAACATTTTCTAAAGAAGAAACGATTTATCCTATACTTTCAAAACTACCTCCCAAAGCAAAAAAAAGTTGGTTTGGTTTTGATCACTTTTACTCAGATGCGGCATTTGTAAAATTAGTAGATATTATGAGTAAGCGCGGAATAAAAAAACTTCTTGAACCAGGTGGAAATACTGGAAAATGGTCAATAGCATTAACCACAGCATCTCCATCTACAACTGTTACAATATTAGATCATCAGGGACAGATAGATGTTGCTATGCAAAATGCTGATTTAAAAGGTGTAGGTGATAGAGTAAATGGTAAGGCTATAAATTTACTTGATCATACAATAGACTTTCCTAAAGATTTTGATGGTGTTTGGATGAGTCAGTTTTTAGATTGTTTTGCTCCAAAAGATATTATAGCTTTATTAAAACGTTCTAAAGAAGCATTAAATAAAGATGGCCGAGTTTATATAGTAGAACCTTTTTGGGATAGGCAAACTCATGAAATAGGATCTTATTGTCTAATAAATACATCACCATATTTTAGCGCATTAGCAAATGGTACTAGTAAGATGTATAGAGCTAGTGAAATGTCAAAGTTTGTTGATGAAGCTGGACTTGAAGTTGAAGAAGAGATTAATGGTCTTGGATTTGGGCACACACTAATGATATGTAAGGCTAAAAACTAGCCTTACACTATGTAGCACTTCAAGTATTAAGTAATGTCACCAATAATTTATATAACTTTATTGTCTTCAAACCTAACTTCAATTGTCTGAAATCTATTATTCCAATATTTCCATACATCTGCTTTTAAAGATATTGTTGCGTGAAATGGAGGGTATCCGCGAGATAAAACCACTTCTTCTTTTGTCATTCCAACAACAATTTTTCCATCTAATATATTTTGTAGAGTATCTTCAGAATACATTGATAAATCTACTTTAGTTTTAGAGAATAATCTATCTAAAGTTCCAGCAGCATCAACTTTGGTATATTTTGTATATACATAATAGTTTATTTTAGAACCCATGTATTCAAATGTTATAACTTTTGAAGATACAGCTAAAATTTTAACTTCAGTATTTATTGGAATGTGTAAACCTCTTGAATAGTTAGTTCCATAAACCCTATTTTTTTCTGTCCACATAGATACCTTAGTATACATAGTAGCATTAGATTTAACCAGTTCTTGTTGAGCTGGGGACAATTTTGCTGCTCCACAACCTATTAATACAAATGTCGTTAATAGTAAACTTATTATAGATATGATTCTTTTCATTTTTTTTCCTTATTTTTATCAGTATATTAATTAAAATATTCTTCTATGTTGCTTAATGTGAGAAGTAGATTAAATCACTGCAAAGCGATAACAAAAACACCAGATGCTACAAGTGTATTATCATCGTTTACTTCAAAACTAAAATATGTTAGTGCTTCTAGTGCATGTTGATAAGTGACTGTAATATCATACTTTAAAACTTTTGCTTCTTGTATAAGTTTAACATTCTTTAGGGTTACTAAAAATCCCATTTTCCCTTTACCATCACTAAATGCAGCACTGCTCTGTGCTGCCGCTTCAACTAACATAGCTAGAGATGGTAAAGACTCAAACTCAGCTCTAACAATAGCCGAAGTTTCATCTTTTGAAATAATATATTTTGCAAATCTTACGGGTGCTTGATGTGGTAAATTTAGTTTTATCATAATTCAACCTCTATGATGCATCTATCATTACTCTCACATAAATCATATAAGTTTTGCATCCACTCTATAGATTTTGGGACACCTATTCTAGAGTCGCTTTTAACAATTATATTTGCTTCATCTACTGCTTTTTTAATTACAAAAGCAACACCGTATTCAAGCTCATTTTTGCATTTATTTAAAATATCAACTCCATCAAAGTTCATTGCCTCTGCTGTACAAACAAATACTTCATCACACTTATGTAGAGCTAGGGCTCCTTCTTGCATAACAGTATATGAAGTATTATCCCCAGATGAAATAGTTGTTATCTCATCTGTATTTCCCTCAACGATAGAGTGATAAGATGGAGCAGTATTATAAACAGAGTTTTGAAAAGTAGTAGGACTTACCATTTCTTTAGCATTTATAGCTTCTAAAATTTTAACACTATCACCTAGTTCACCATAAGCACTACCATAAATTACTCGCCCAGTTTTAAACTCACATTCATTAGCAAGGTAGACCAATATTTTAGAATTTCGACTTAGCCTACGTCTTATCATCATTTTTTTAACAAGTTCTTTTTCATTTAATTTTTCAATTTGAAGAGGATGATGAATAAGAGCTTTTTTAATAATTTCTACGTTAATTTTCATTATAAACTCCAAAAACAAGAGAAACATTATTACCGCCAAAAGCAAAAGAGTTACTTAGTACGTAATTTATCTTTGACTCTTTTGGCTCTGCAACTAGGTTAATCTCTTTTTCTTTTTGCGTACAGTCAAGTTGAGGAGGAAAGATCTGTCTTTTTAAAGCTTCTGCGCATATAATTGCTTCTATTGCTCCAGCAGCACCAAGAGTATGTCCCAAATTTGATTTAGATGAACTAACGGCTACATCAGTACCGAAAATATCTATAATTGCATTTGCTTCAGATTCATCGTTTGCCTGTGTTCCTGTCCCATGAGCGTTTATATAGTTAATCTGAGAAGCGTCTATATTGGCATCTATAAGTGCTTTTTTTATAGCAGATATTGCTCCAGCGGAAGTTGGATCTGGATTTGCGATATGATAAGCATCGCTACTAGCTCCAGCACCACAAAGCTCAATTGAGTTTTTATTAGGTTTATTTTGTAGTAGAAGTACTCCAATACCCTCTGCTACATTCATCCCTTTTCTATCTTGTTTAAAAGGGGTACATATCTCATCTGATAAAATACCTAAAGAACTGAACCCAAAGATAGTTGTTGAGCATATCTCATCGGCACCAATTATTAAAATATTTTCATATGCTTTTAAAGATATAAGATCTTTTGCAGTTTTTAAAGCATTTGCACTGGATGTACAAGCTGTAGAATATGAACGATTTGCTAAAAAATTAAATTGATTATCTAAGGTAGAAGCTATAACATTGATACTATGTTTTTGTGGATTGATTTTTTCGTAATTGTTTTCTTTAAATAGAATTTTTTCTGTTGTTGCCATTCCACCAACTGATGAACCAACTAGTAAGAGTGTACTTGAAAAATCTTTTAGATTAGAAGCACCCAAAACTTCTTGAACACTTTGTATAAGAAGTTCATTAAAAGTAAAATCTTTTTTAAACTTTCCTATGCAAATTTTTTTCTCATGTATAATGTCGTCATAAACACATAAAGCACTTTTTTTGTTGAATACATCATATATTGAATCTTGTGTTGCCCCAGATGCACTCCGTAAAGAAGTAGCAGTTATGTATGTCTTAGTCAACTTTTAGTTGCTCATTTATGTATGAAGTAAGAGATGTACAAGACGCAAATATGTTCTCAGCTTCAGCCATATTTGTCACTTTAACTCCAAACTCTTTTTCTAAAATAAGTGTTAGCTCAATTGCATCTACAGAATCAAGGCCTAGTCCTTCGTCACCAAAAAGTGCCATATCATCTTCAATTTCATCAGCACTAATATCCTCAAGGTTTAAACCTTCAATAATTTTTCCCTTTAAATCTTGTATACTTACCATTATCTATTATCCTTTTATGAAGACATATTATACATTACTACTCTTTTATAGTAATTATAAGTATAAACTTTACGAAATTTAATTACGTTATTTATAACTATTTGAAACATCGGCGTATTGGCTATTTATGCTATTGTATTAATTAAGTAATATATCTAGGGTATAATTGCAATAATATGAACAAGTTACAAGAATACTTAAATTCTCACGAACTTAGTGAGATTCACCCATCAGATATTGCCAAAATATTAAAACAACTAGATGATAGTGAGTTTGCCAAAACCATTAAACTGGTTCCAAAAGATCTTGTTGGTGCTGTAGCCCTAGCTCTTCCTGATAGATACTTTGACGATATAGTAGAATCTCTTAGTGTTGATGAACTTTCTCATGCCGTAACAGAGCTTGAATCAGATGATCAACTAGAGTTTATGCAAGAGCTTGAAGAAGTTGATGAAAGCGTAGCCTCTCAAGTTTTTGATACTCTAGATGAAGAAGATAAGCAAGAGATAACAAAGCTTCAAACTTATGATGAAGATGAAGCTGGTGCATATATGCAGTTTGAGGTTTTTACTGCTTATATAGATGAAACAGTTCAAGAAGTTATCAAAAGATTTGCTTCATTAAGACGTGCAAATGAGCTTGAAAATGTTCAAAATTTATTTATTACGGGCAGTGATAACAAGTTGCGTTACACAGTAGGATTAGATGATCTTCTTATATTTGATTTTGAAAAAACACTCTTTGAAAATATTGAATTAAGCGGTGATAGTTTTGAACCTAAAAAGGCAATAGATACAGATGATATAAAAGAAGTCGTTCACGTTTTTGAAGAGTATGATCTCCCTGTTATGCCTATTGTAAATGCATATGGCATCTTACTTGGTAGAATTACATCAGATGATATATATGATATTATTAATGAACATGCAACAGAACAAATGTATAATCTTGCAGGTCTTGATGATGATGCAGAAGAAGATGATGAGATAATAAAAGCAGGGCGAAAGCGCGCTACTTGGCTTTCTTTAAACCTTTTTACAGCTATTGCTGCATCTTTAGTAATTAGCATGTTCTCAGATACTCTAGAGAGTATGGTAGCTCTTGCAGTTTTAATGCCAATAGTTGCCTCTATGGGTGGAAATGCTGGAACTCAAAGTCTTACTGTTGTTGTTAGACAATTAGCACTTGGAGACATCTCTCAAGGAGATGCAACGAGGATTATAAAAAAAGAAGTTACCTTATCTCTAGCTAATGGAATCTTATTTGCTATAATTATGGGAATAGTAGCAGCAGTATGGTTTGATAAGGGAATGCTTGGGGTGGTAATTGCACTAAGTATGGTAATAAACCTTTTGATGGCTGGTTTTTTTGGTGCAACAATTCCACTCTTTTTAAAGAGAATGGATATAGACCCTGCTATAGGTAGCACGGTTATTTTAACAACAGTTACAGATGTTATAGGCTTCTTAAGTTTTTTAGGCCTAGCAACATATATACTATTATAAGGAATTTTAAAACTTAATGGATTTATTAATACTATTTTTTGTATTGTCGGTGAGTGTTTCATTTTTATGCTCAATTTTAGAGTCAGTACTTTTATCAGTGAACATGTCTTATGTTTCTGTGTTAGAAAAAGAGAGACCAAGAGTGGGAGCATATTTAAGATCTCATAAACAAAATATAAACAAGTCTATAGCTTCAATTTTAATCTTAAACACTATCGCAAATACTTTAGGTGCAGCAGCCGTTGGTGCTCAAGCTTCTATTATCTTTGGAAATGATGCAGTTGTTTATGTTTCTATCGTTTTAACATTTGCAATCTTATTTCTATCAGAAATTATTCCAAAAACAATTGGTGCAATTTATTGGAAACAGTTAGCTCCATTATCAACAAGAGTTATTAGAATATTCATTTTTATTACATACCCAATTATATTAAGTACCCTTTTCGTAACAAATAGGATATCCAAGGGTAAAAAAGATGCAAACAGCTTAACTAAAGAAGAGTTACTCCATAGTATGCTTCTTAGTGAAGATGATGGTGTTATTGATGAAAAAGAGTCTGATTTTATAGAAAATATTCTAAATCTTAATAAGATAAAAGTTGGAGAGGTCTTAACTCCAAGAAGCGTTGTTTTTGCCCTTGATGAAAATATGACAATAAAAGAAGTCATAGAGACGCAACTATCTATCTTTAAATTCTCTCGTATTCCAGTTTATAAAGGTTCTATAGAAGAGGTTATCGGAATTGTTTTAACTAAAAAGATTTTCAAGCAAGCTCTTAAAGACGATAGCGTAACTGTAGGTTCAATAAAAAAAGAGATTTTTTCTATAAATGAAAATATTCCTGTTTCTAAGGCTCTAGACTTATTTATATCTAAAAAAGATCATATGTTCTTAGTTATTGACAACTACGATCAAACAGAAGGAATCATTACCTTAGAAGACTGTGTTGAAACAATATTAGGTGTTGAAATAGTTGATGAAAGTGATACTACAGAAGATATGAGAGAACTTGCAAAAACAAAAATGAAACAAAAAAGAAGAGAAAAGATAAATAGTGAAAACTAAAAAGTAGTGCCGCAACCTAAAGGGGTAAGTTATGCGGCAATGCTTTGAAATTTAAGGGAAGTGACCGGAAAGAAAGTATACTTCATGTGGACATAAAGTCCTATAGTTCTCTTTCTTGACTCATATTATAAAAGTAAAAAGTGTAAATTAAGTGTGAAGCTAATTAAAGACCTGGGATTCTAGGTATTTTATTTAGTTTAGATAACTTAAAATACGAACCCCATCCTTTTTTTAGCCAGTGACCAATAAATGGAAGTGGAATCATAAGAGCTCTTTTACTATCTCTATATATAAATGAAGCACCATTTCCGCTGTCCATAACACAAAGAATATTGATATGCTCTTGGTAACCTTTAAAATCCCAAAGCCCCTTGTCTTTTTGCTCAATATTAAAAGCAACATTTCTTGCCATTACCTCTGCTACATGACCTTGTTTTGCTCTCCAATCTGCTCCTTCTAAAGCAGCTACATCACCGATAGCGTAGATATTACTAGGCATATTAGGATCTTCAAATACAACATTACAGTAGTCATTTATCTTTATAAATCCAG
Organism: Sulfurimonas sp.; assembly: GCF_016744025.1. Taxonomy (GTDB): domain Bacteria; phylum Campylobacterota; class Campylobacteria; order Campylobacterales; family Sulfurimonadaceae; genus Sulfurimonas. The sequence goes on along the minus strand of NZ_JADGFC010000001.1, from coordinate 44,971 downwards.
CTTCATTAGTTGGTAAGTTTGATTTCTTAACTACATCGTGACCATCTCCAGCAGCTATAAACATTGTAAAGTCAGATTCAAGTCTTGAGTCATCTTCAAATATAATAGAATCATTTTCAAATGTTTTTATTTTTTTGCCAAATTCCTGTTTTATATCTAATTTTTTGAAAAATTCAGCCATCATCTTAAGAGCTTGCTTACCCATTCTTTTTCCAGGTTCAGCCATCGGAGCAAAAAATGTTAATTCAAAATTATCTCTAATGCCTTTTTTATTCAAAAGATGGTGAGTATTAAAAAGTAACTCAAATGCAGGACCTCCTCGAACAGCAGAACTGTCTTTCGGATTTCCTCCAAAACCAAAGCAGATTTTACCACTTCCTTTTTCTATAAGGGCATCTATTGAATCACGAATTTTTAGGGATTGTTCTGGTGCACCACAAATTGAAAGTGTATTTTGTATTCCATTATGCTTCATTTTCGAAGCACCCATTGCTAATATTACATGGTCATAATCTTTTAGGATAGTTCCACTACTTAGAGTATATGAATTCTCTTTGGCATCTATCACTTCAAGTGAATCTACTATTAGATTAAATCCATGTACTTCTTTTAGTTTGTTTAAATCTATACAAATATCATCAAATTTTTGTTCTCTTGTTGGAATCCAAATAGAGGTTGGGTAAATAAAGAAATAATCTCTTTCGCTAACTAGAGTAACATCATAATTTGATTTTCTTAAAAAGATAGCAGCTTCAAGACCAGCGAAGCCACCTCCAATAATTAAAGCAGTTTTCATAAGAACCTTTGTATAAAGTTTGGTAATGAAAAATATTACTACAAGTAATATTAAAATTCTATTAAGTTTTTTTGTTTATAAAATACACGGCAATAAGACTAAGCGAACCACCAATAAGGATGTGTGTATGTATAGCTTCGTCTAACACAACCCACGCAATTAATAGAGAGAATAGAGGGACTAAAAACATAAATGAACTTGTTTTTTGACTGCCTAGTTTTGCTGAAGATATAAAGAAAATAGTTGTAGCTACTGTTTGAGCTAAAATGGACAAGAAAATCATAGCTATCCAAAACTTTGCACCTTGCTCAAATACACTCATTAAATCACTGTTAAAAGCGTAAATAAATGAAGCTAGTGAAGCAACTACTGATATATAAAAACTATAGTGAACTGGATGAATATGTTTATTGGAATATTGAGATAGTAGAGTGATTCCAGCCCAGATAAGTGCACAAAGTACAAAATAGATATTAGAGCTGTGCATAAAGAGACTAAAATCATTTAGTTGAAGTATAATCACTCCACCAACAAGACCAATAAAGAGTCCAATATATTGAGAAGCATATAGTTTAGTTTTAAAGATTATGCAAACAAATAAAAAAGTCATAATTGGTGCAAGAGTTGGGATAATAACTCCACCACTTCCTGCAAAACCATACTGTACCCCTAGAAAAGAAAAAACCATGAATGATAAATTTAATACAGAACTAGATACTACAAACTTTGCACTAGAACGGTTTAGAGTTAGAGGTACTTTCATAAAGTAAAGAATAGGAATAAAGGAGATACTCATAAGAAAAAAACGCCAAAATATTATGACATCTATAGGTGTCTCATAAGTTAGAATTTTTAGAGCACTCCATCCGCCACCCCATAGAAACATTGCTAAAATAAGAAGGTAGGTAAAATGAGAATTTTTCAATATTTAATCTTTTGCGAATAAGTGCTATTTTTTTGTCATTATAGCTTAAAAGATTTTACTTTTTTAGGTAACATACCCTATGAGTTATATTAAGTGGTTTGACGCCCATGCTAATAAGCATAAAGTAATAGTAGATAAGTTAGTAGAGTCAGGTTACTCAACACAAGACATAGTTGAGTATTTTGATTTTGATAATATGGTAAAAGAAGAAATTGACTTTTGTCCTCTTTATAAAAAGAATAAAAAGTGCCATGATATGGATGAGTTAAACTGTTATATGTGTGCTTGTCCTAACTTTAGGTTTAATGATGATTCTTTAGAGACTAAAGATGAGTTTACTGTGCTTAGTAAGTGTGATGTAGGTAATGGCGAAGAATTTGTAGGTAAGGGTGTAATCCATCAAAACTGTTCACCATGTAGTGTTCCACATCACAAATCATTTGTATTAAAAAACTTCTCTCTAGATTGGCGAGAGATGATGAAAAATTGTAATAATAATAAATAAGGATTCTAATGTTAAAGCTTGTTCTATCTATGTTGTTGATAACAACAGCCCTTTTTGCAGAGAGTAAAGATGCTCTTGAAGCATTTAAGAAAAAAGACTATGAGGTGGCTTTTAAGCTATATGAAAAGAGTGCAAAAGCTGGAGATACTACTGCTCAAAATGCACTAAGTTATCTATACTTTAATGGTCTAGGTATCTCTAAAGATGCTGATAAAGGTCTTGTTTGGTTGCAAAAAGCTGCAAATAGCTCAGATGCCAGAGCACAAAATGATCTAGGTATGATGTACTTAACAGGTCGCAATATTAAGCAAGACTCTAAGAGTGCATTTAAATGGCTTACAAAGGCTTCAGATGCGAAGAACTCTAATGCTCAGTTTAACTTAGCCCTAATGTATTACAGAGGTGACGTAGCAGATCAAAATGTCTCAAAAACAGCAGAGCTTTTAGAAAAATCTGCACTTCAAGGTAATAAGCTTGCAGAGAAAAATGTAGGTCTTGTATATATGCAACTTATCAAGTTTGATAAAGCTGCTTTTTGGTTAGAAAAAAATGCGGCAAATGGTGATGAGAAAGCTTATTATCTTTTAGCAGAGATATATTGTGAAGCAGAAAAGTTTAAAAAAGCAAAAAAATGGGCACAAAAATCAAAAGATAGTGGAAATAAAGATGCACAGCTCTTATGGTCTAAGTATAATCTAGAAAAATATTAATTATAATATTTCTTATAGTATAATAACTCCATATTAATTTATGGAGTATATTGTGAACTTTCTTCTATCTATTTTACTACTTCTTACTATTAGCGCTAATGCTGAAGTAAAATATCCATCTTCTGAATCCTGTAACGAGTGTCATGAAAATATATATCGTGAGCACCAATCATCTATGCATCCTAAGTCGTCTCTTTTTAAAGATGAATTTCATGCAACAATGAAAGATATAGTAAACAAAAATGAATACGGTTGTGCAGTATGCCATATGCCTGCAACAAAAAATATGCGTGCTATGATGAGTGGAAAGGAACAGCCTGACTCAACAAAGTATAGACAGACAGATGGAGTTTCATGCTTTTTTTGTCATCAAATAAAAAAGATTTATGACTCTCCAGCACATAAAATAAATTATTCAAACTATAGTGGTGACAAAAAACCGACTGTATTTGGAAATCTTAAAAAAGCATATGAGAGTAATGAACATTATTCTGAGTCTAATGAGATATATAAAACCTCTGAAGTCTGTATGGGATGTCATGCACATAAACAAAACTATATAGGTTTTGAAGTCTGTAATGTAGAAAAAGGATATGACAAACAAACAGATTGTATAGGTTGTCATATGCCAAGAACTTCTGGAACTATTGAGAAAAAAGATAAGGGAATGAGAGAGAGTTATGTATCACATGAGTTTTTAGGGGTACACTCTCAAAAAATGATAAAAAAAGCAGTAAAACTGGAACTCTCTTATAAAAATTCACAACTTAAACTTACAATAAACAATAAAATGGGTCACGCTATAATTACTCATCCAATGAGATTAAAGTATGCCAAAACTATTATTACAAGAGATTCTAAAATCATTTGGAGTAACTTTAAAGAAGATCCTGCAAATGATAAGGAAGCTACCTTTGTTATTATATTCAAAGATATAGATGGTAAAGCTACTTTGCCAAACAAAGCCCTAGGATATAAACTCAATAGAAATTTAAGAGCGAATAGTTCTAAGGTAATTACATACAAGGTACCTAAGTTGCAAAAGGGTGATATAGTTAAAACTACATGGGTAAGTTATCTTATAAATCCAGTTTTAGCAAAAATGGCGGGTATTACTGCAAAAGATATAATTAAGCAATCGATAGGCATCCAAGAAATGCTTACTATTAAATAAAATCAGAATTTATAAGTTCTGATTTTATTGGGTTGCTAAAGTTATTTTAGTACTATTTTATAACCTAATCCATACTCATTTTCTATTAGGTTCTCTGGGAGTTTTGCTCTCAGACGTTTTATGAATGATGTTATTGAGTACTCTGAGAACTCTTTTTCACCTTCTCCATATAGATGGTAAAAGATATTTTCTGCTGTAAAAGCATGATTTACTTTTGAGCATAGAAGTTTAAACAACATCAATTCTTTATCTTTTAAAGAGATCTGTTTCTCTGAGTTCCATAGAGTAGAAGAGGTCTTATCCCAAAAGATCTCTTGACTTAGATAAATCCTCTTCTTAGAAGATCTTAGTTTATCTACAAGACTTAGTAAAACACCTTTTAGCTTTTGTGAGTTTATAGGCTTTATAAGATAAGTTACTAGTTTAAGCTCTATAGCTTGAAGAAGTTTTTCTTGCTCAGAGTGAGCACTCATAATGATAATATCAGTTTCATCATCACGTTCTCTAATACGTTTAATCATGCTTAATCCATCAAGATTTGGCATATTAATATCAGTTAAAATGATATCAGGTCTCTTTTCTAAGTACTGCATATAGCCTTCATTACCACATTTAGCTATATATACTTTTTTAAAGAAAATTTGTAAATACTCTTGTAGATACTCTCTTAACTCTGATTCATCTTCAGCTATGAGTATTGAAATATCTTCAATTAATTCACTATTTTTCATTCTTCATCCTTATTGTAAATGTTGCTCCAAGGCTATTGTTGTGTGCTTGTAGTTTACCATCCATCTGGTCTTCTATAATCATTTTAGCAATATGTAAACCTAAACCAGTCCCCATAGATTGATGTTTTGTTGTAAAGTATGGATTGAAAATCTTTGTTAGTATGCTTTCGTCTATTCCACCAGCATTATCACTAATACAAAGTACAGCATCTTCATTTTCTCTTTGAAGAATTATATCTATCTTTATATTAGTTATAGACCTGCTTTTCTTGATATCATATATATTAGAGAGTATAGAAACAATTACTTGTATAAACTCGTTCATAAGACCATAGATATTAAGATTTTTGTCTCCATTAATATTTATATCTACTTTTTCACTTTCTTTATTATAGTTTGTAATTTCAAGTGCTTTAGTTATGGCAGTGTAAACACTAAAAACTGATTTGTTTTTGTTTGGCTTATAGTAATTCATAAAGTCTTCGATAGTATCTGACATATATACAACCCGTTTTTCCATCGTATCTAGTTTAGAAGAGATTTCAGCTCTGTCTAAAATACCAACTTCATTTTTCTCTTTTAATATTGCAACTAAAGTGTTTACTATGGCTAAGGGTTGACGCCACTGATGCGCGATGTTTCCTACCATTTCACCCATTTCTGCTCTTTTAGACTGCTCAAATAGGAGTCTATCTCTCTCTTTAATAGTTTTTTCTTTTTCTTGAAGTTTATTAATAGTATCTAATAGTTCACGATTATATTTATCTTCTATATAAAGCCCACAATCAAGGTTTTTCATATCTTCTATGAGGTTTTTAATGTAAGGTTTTTTAATAATTGAACCATGCTGAGGAGCTATTAGTTGGATATCTAGTTGTTCTATCTTATTAAGGGCATAGTTAAATATGTCCTTACTTGGCATATACTCTTGATGGAATTGTTTTGCTTTTTCAAAATATGTTGCATCTGCATAAAACTCCCATGATTCTTCTATCCCGCCAAATATATCTCCTGAGAATAGTGTTTTAGTATTTGGCTCATAACTAACAAAAGCACCCGGTGAGTGACAGTATGGAGTAGTAAGAAAATCTAATTTGTAACCATTTGAGGTAATTAGAGTATTATCATGTTTATCTATCTCATAATAGTCTGAACTTACAAGATAGTGTTTTATCAATACAGACATTCTAGAGTGAGTAACAATTAGAAGGTCATCTCTATCAATTAGTTTTTCTATCTCGGGAACAGCTGCTGCTAAGTCAGGATCTTGATGGTGTAGGATGATGTATTTAATAGATTTGATATCTGCGATACTTTTGACTTTTCTCACAGTTTCGTTAAATTCAAGCATAGAACCTGGGTCTATTAAGATAGACTCATCTCCATTTTTAATAAAGTAGGGGTGACATTGAAATGGATCATTTTCAAGATACATACCAACCCAGTAGATGCTATCAGCTATCTCTATGGGCTGCTTGTAGTCGTGAAGAGGATTAGGCATTACCCTCAAACCACTTCAGTTGTTCTCTAAGCTCAACTACCTTTCCTACTACTATTAATGCAGGTGTTGGTACGTCTTTAGCTTTTTCAACTATGTTTTCTAAAGTTCCAACAACAACAATTTGATCTTTTGTTGTTCCTTTTGAGATTACAGCTACAGGATAGTCTTTAGCTTTTCCAATCTCAATTAGTTTCTTACTTATCTTTGGAAGATTATGAAGACCCATTAAAAATACAATAGTATCATCTGTTTTAAAATGATTCCATGGAATTTGAGATACTTTTTTATTTGGTGATTCATGTCCAGTAACAACTCTAAAGCTTACTGCTACACCACGATGAGTAACAGGAATACCTGCATATGCAGGAGCAGAGATTGCAGAAGTAATACCTGGAATTACATCAAATTTAACACCTCTTTCTTGTAAATAAAGAGCTTCTTCTCCACCGCGACCAAAAACAAAAGGATCTCCACCTTTAAGGCGAACAACATTGTCATGCTTTAGTGCATTTTGATAAATTACTTCATTGATATCATCTTGAGGTACGATATGACGTCCATCTTCTTTACCAACGTACACGAACTCACAGCCATTCTTCGCTTCTTCAAGTAAATCAGGGTTAGCAAGACGATCGTAAATAATTACATCAGCTTCTTTGATTACTCTAAGTGCTTTGACTGTTAGTAACTCAATGTCTCCTGGACCAGCTCCCGTTAAATATACCTTACCCATTATTGTTTTTCCTCATAAATAAATATGCCAGATGGCTTTTTGATTTGAAATATCTCACGACTTAAATACCATTGTTTAGTATTTATTACAGCAACTTTATTCGTGTCATTTACAGATACATAAAGGTTAGGTCTGATATTTGACCATCTTACATGAAGAACTTTTCCATCAAACTCAAATCTTTTAACGATTTTTAGAGTTTTAGTATCAATGATTTGAATAACTGGAAATTTCTTTCCACTAAATGTTACTGCTAAATATTTTTTATCAGGTGATAGAGCTGTAAATACAGGTAAACCTTCTGTTTCAATGTTTTTTACGAATTTAAAATCAGGTGTATAAACTAGTACTTTGTTGTTTCCAACAGCAGGGATAAATACATATCCAGCACCAATACTCCAAAAACCAAAGTGTGGAACTTTAAGTACAGGTTTTCTGTCATCTAAAAGTATTTTGATTTTTGAGTATTTCATAGTGTCTAAATTAACAACACCAAAGTGATCACTTTGAAAAAAACCTGTAATAAAATTATTGTCTTTTATCATTGCGTCAAAAGGCATAACTCCAACATCTTCAAACTCTTTGTATATCTCAAAGTTTGGAAGACCTTTTCCATCATTTTTGTCTCTTAAAACAGTGATTTTGTCGTTATCCATTTGTGAAAAAACTAAATAATTCTTGTAAGTCTTAATACCAACATTTTTAGAACCAGTCTCAAATGACTGAAGAGGATTTAAATCTCTATCTAAAATATCTACACTCTTTTTAGCATAGTTTGCAACAGCAAGATAGTTCTTTGTAATAGTAAAACCAATTGCACTGTCACTAGTCTTTTGCTCTTTTAAAATAACTTCTTTTACGGGATCAAATTTAATTACATAACCATCACGAGAGATTACATAACCATCTTTACCGTCAAACTTAACAACACCGTGATTCATATTGTGCATTCCGCTAATATGAGATTTTGGTAAGCCCTTTTCAATAACAGCTAGAGATTGACTTTCTCTCTCAACAACAAAAATTTTCTCTTCTGTGTTAAGCATTGCTAAAACTGGGTTTACACCTTGTGCTTGAATATTTGTCAGAATAGATGCTGTAACTATAGCACCAAGTAATATTTTTTTAATTATCATTATTGTTTTCTCTCCTCTTGGCTTAAATAACATGATGGATCTTCACTCCATAAATCACCTGTAATAGCGTATGCACGAGCACGTGAACCACCATTACAGATATCTATTTGTTCACAATCCTTACAGATTCCACTAACGTCTCTTGGGTGAACTCTAAGCTTATCTAATAGTTCGCCTTTTTGCCAGATATCACCAAAATCTTGCTCAATGATGTTTCCAACAGTTATTGGAAAGAAAGGGTCAGGTCTTACATCGCCTTCACTGTTAATGTTAAGAAGTTTTCTACCAGCTGAGTTTCCTCCCCAGTTTGTAAGTCTATTTCTAATTTTTTCTTTTAGCTCAGGATATCTAGATGCAAACTCATTTAAGAAAAGGATTGCATCTTGTTCCATATTCCCAGTTACTATCTCGATATCTCTGCCAGTATCGTAGTACTCAAATGCTTTTTTAAGTATGAACTCTACAGATTTTCTTCTTTGTTCTTTTGTAAGATCCATTTCAAGATTATCAAGACCACGACCTGAATAAACAAGATGCGAGATATATATCTTTGGAATATTTTCTTTTTCAACTAGATCAAAAATATATTCTAATGAATTAATTGTTTCTTTTGTAATAGTGAAACGAATACCAACTTTTGCACCTGTAGAGTTTGCAAGTTGAACAGCTTTAAGGGTCTCTCTAAATGCACCTTTAAGACCACGAAAGTGATCATGAGTAGGCTCATCTCCATCTATACTCACTCCAACATAGTTAAATGTATCAACTATGCGTTGTACATTGCTTTTTGTGAAGTATAAACCATTACTTGATAGATAAGTAATGATTCCGTTATCTTTACAAAAATCGGCTATATCAAATAAGTCTTTTCTTGTAAGAGGCTCTCCTCCAGAGAAAATAATGAACTTTACACCGTTTTCTTTCATTTGTAATATAGTTTTTTTGATTTGTTCAGTAGTCAGAGTGTCAACTTCATCAAGAGTTGATTTTGAATAACAATGCATACAAGATAAGTTACAGCGATTTGTAAAGTTCCATATAGCTATCGAGCCGTCTAAAATTCTTTCTTTTTTGCCTTCTACTACAGAAGATATAAGATTTGTTAGTCTAAACATTATTTGCCTTTATATGAGAGAATATATTTAGCTATAGCTTGTCTCTCTTTGTCGTTTAATTTTAACTCAGTCATTACTGTTCTTTTATATCCAAATGCCTTGTACATTGCTTTTGGTTCTATGATATATGCTTCGATTTCATCTTGTGTTCGTTTAGAAGCAATTTCTGAGAATGGAGGTCCAAATGCAACAGCAGTCTGGTGATGACAGCCCCAACAGTAGCTCTCAAAGACTTTTTTACCATCAGAGTCCTGAGAGTATAAAAGAGAAGATATTATAAGTATTAAGAGTATGTATTTTTTCATATTTATTCTTTATTTTGATAAATTATTCTATCGAAAACTAGCTTTAATCAAAGCTTTTAAAATCTAGAATTTGTCATTTTTTATTCTTTTAAGAATAGCTTTTATTTATAAATATATCGTTGATATTAGTCAATTTTGTAAATTTTTTAAGAAATATTGATTGTAGTTTAAAGAAGTTTTCTCTCCCGAGGGAGAGAAAGTTTTGTAACAAGTGCTAATTATGCACCTGGAATAGTTTGTCTGTGTTCGATAGAGTAAGTAAAAGTAGGAGTTGTTAAACCTTTGATATATTTAACAAATTTACCAGTTTTAGCTTCATAGATACCGATACGACCAGCGTTCCACTCAGAAATCATAGTCCACGCACCATGATTAGCAGGCTCAGCGTGAAGGATTCTAGGTGTAACAACCTTACCTTTTGCATCTTTAACAGTTGGAACATTCCAAGAGTAAAGAGTCTTGTGACTTACAGGATCAGTAATTGTTCCCTTTTTAGTACCAACAGTAAGAATTCTATCTACTTCAAGAGTTTGCTTATTAATTAAGTAAATCTTGTTCCAGTTAGAAGCTCCACCAAGAACATTATCAGCCCATAGGAATGGAGTGTGCTCAGATGTACCGATGAATAAACCACCACCAGCAGTTGGAATTTGACGAATTACATCGAAGTTATCATCCCAGATAGTAACTTGACCTAAGTTCATGTTAACTGTTGCACCAAGTTGTTGACCTAGACCTTCATTAAACCATGAAGAACCTTGACCTGGATGTGGCTTAGCAGATGGACCTGTATAGATTTTAGTAACTAAAGATTTAGTTTTAAAGTCTACAACACCCATAACATCAGAACCTTGAGAAGCTTGGAATAAGTAACGACCTATTTCTTTACCTTCGTTTAGGAAACCATCATGAAGAATTTTACCAATATTTGGAATATCACCAACGATTGGGAAATTAGGCTTAGAGTAATCTATGATATATACGTGACCTGCATCTTTAAGTGCAAATGCAATGTATGGACCATATGGAGTGTCATAAATACCAGCAACACGAGAAGAGTTAATATTACCTTCTGTATCAATTACTGATGAAGTAGGATAAACTTTTAATGGCTCAAGAGTCATTGCGTCCATTAGGATTGCTCCACCTGGAACGTAGTTACCAGCCATTAGGTATTTACCATCTGGAGAAACTGCTAGACCACGTGAGTCAGAACCAACTTGAGTTTGAGCAATTTTTTGTTGACCCGGAGTGTTAAGGTCGAACATTGTTACTAAACCTGAACGAGAGATTGAGTAAGCATAACGAGGCTGACGCTTGTTAGTTACTGTAACGTGTACAGCAAAACCAGCAGGGTGCTTAGATAAAACTTTACCAGAAGTACCATCAACAAATGCAACTCTTTCAGCATCTCTTTCTGTTACGAAACAAATGTCAGTATTTTTCTTAACATCTACAGCTTTTGGATATTTCTTAAAGAAAGCCGCTCTGTCATTTAAAGGTTTCCAACCAGCTTTAACACTATCAAGTGTTAATACAGCCATTTTTCTACCCTTAAAGCTTTGTAAGTAATCAACCATTTTATTTGCATCGTCAATATTCATTTTCTCTGCAAATGGAGGCATTGCTGTACCAGCTTTACCACCTAAAATAATTTCAGAAAGCTTATAAGCATTCTTCTTAGCAATTACAGTAGGACGTAAATCAGAACCAACACCACCTTCGTGATTTGGACCGTGACAACCCTGACATTCTCTTTCAAATACTTTTTCAACATCCATTGAAGATGTTCCAGCAAATAACCCCGAACTAACTACTGCTAATGCAGCAGCTGACATAACTAACTTATTTAATCTCATTTTATTCTTCCTTTTAAAATTAGATAGAGCAGGCCCGAAGGCCCGCCAACAAATTGACTTTTCTTAACTTTCTTTCTCTAAACGAGTTTTTTCTTGTTTATAAATCCAAAACATTGGAAGTATAATCACAGTGTGAAGAAAAATAGTTAGAGTCAATGGACCCTGATTTAACCAAGCAAAAAAGCTTGGTACGACATCTGTCATTGGTTCAAACATAATAATTCCCCTTATCTTTCGTGTACTGGGTTTTTGCCAGTAGACAGTAAATCTTTAGCTAAGAATAAGAAACCTAGGAACGTAACCGCACCCATAACCAGTCTCCAATCCATTGCTTGTGCAAACCACATACCACTTTGTCCGTCAAAGTAACCTGCCCAAGTAGCACCCATTTGTGCACGAGAAACAAGAACTTGAACGTAACCAGCAACAGTAAGTGCAACTGTCATACCCATAACACCACCACAAATCATACTAACAGCCCAGAGAGAAGACTTAGTGTGTTTCATAACTTTAATACCATTTGTTCCTTGAACAGCAATATACATCATACCTATAAGGATAGTTGCATAAGCACCAAAGAACGCAAGGTGTCCGTGTGCTGAAGTAAACTGTGTACCATGAGTATACAGATTTACTTGTGGTAATGTATGGAAGAATCCCCATATACCAGCACCTAAGAAGTTTCCGAATGCATTAAGAACAAACCATGTAAACGCAGGCTTATTATTAATAACTGAAACTTCTACCCCAGTAGCATCTTGAGCACCTTGTGTTTTTCCCCAGTCATAAAGAACGTGGATAAACATAGCAACAAGTGGTAATGGCTCTAGTGCACTAAATAATGCTCCAATTTCCCACCAGTACTCAGGTGTACCAATCCAGAAATAGTGATGACCGATACCTAAGATACCTGAACCAAATAGCATTGCTACTTCAATCCATAACCACATTTCAACAACTTTACGATGTGCTCCAATCATAGTGATTAGACCATATGCAGCAATAGCACCAACATAAACTTCCCAAGTAGCTTCAACCCATAAGTGAATTACCCACCACCACCAGTACTGATCTACAGAGATATTATCTGTAAAGAACATACCTGCTAAGTAAAGACCAGCAAAAGCGATCATATCAGCCATAAGTACTGTAACAATACCTGAACGATTACCAGCAGTTCCTGTCAAGAAAAGGTTAGCAACGAATCCAAGTGCAACTACAACGATACCGAAGTCAGCCCAACGAGGTGCTTCAATATACTCACGACCTTCATGTATAAACCAGATAGATGTTTCATCTGCCGGTCCAACTTGAACGAATAAATATACTAATACAACAACAACGATTGCTGCTACGAATACCCAGTATAATAGTTTACCAATTTTGATACCGATTGTCTCAATCCCGGTTTCATCAGGTAGTAACCAATATACTGAGCCAAACATAGCAAATACCATCCATACAACAAGTGCATTGATGTGTAACATTCTAGCAACCGAGAAGTCTAATAACTCAAATAAGAAACCTGGCATTACATACTGAATAGCTGCAACTAAACCAAATAATAATTGTGCACCAAAAAGTATAGCTGCAAAAGTAAAATACCATGTCGCTAACTGTTTTGATTCACTTCCAATACCTGTTAAGTGATTATTTGCCATTTACTGCTCCTCGAATTTTTCCAAAGTTTCTTGGGAAACCGTTTGTGTCAATAGATGACATATGTTTCAAGAAAGCAACTAAACCTTTTGCCTCTTCAGCTGTAATACCAAGATCTGGCATCATACGAGCATGAGTAGGATAAGTAGATGGATGTTGTAAGAATTCAGCCATAGCCTCTTCTTTTGTACTTTTGCCAGTCATTGCTTGCATCGTACCATCATCTTGCCAAGCTGGATCTAACCAAGCTTTAGTTAAATCTGGTGCATAATATGCTCCATTTCCAAGTAGTGTATGACAATTCATACAGTTTTTAGTTTGAGATCCTAGTTTACCTAGGTGAAGTAAAGCTGCTGCTTCTTCTTCTGAGTAATCATCTCTTCCAAAAAACTTTTGTTTTTCTTGAAAAAGTGAACCACCCTTACCATCATTACCACCTATATAAGGTACCTCATGACCACGTTTATCACTCATTTCATAAGTGATTTTATAGTTAATAACTGTAGGTCCTGGGACTCTTTTAGTTACGCCATTTTTTAAATCTTCATCAGTACCCATTGCTATTTGACCAGCTGTGTCAAAAGTTAGCCAAATAAGTAATACTGCTGCAAACCCTGTGATCCAACCTGCTGAACGCTGCCAGAATCGATTGTCACTCCATACGGATGTTTTAGCCACTGTGACCTCCTATAAATTGCTGTTGAAATATATACATGATATCAATGTTCATTTTCTTCGTGAACTTGATGCTGCATAAAATAGACTGCGTGTGGAAGTAAAAATAATCCAATTGCAGCAACTACTAGAGCCTTAGCCGTAAATTCCCCTACATGCATTAAACTTCCCATTAAATACAAGCAGTAGGCAGTTAACATCCAAAATATATATGCGATAGGCATAGTCCATTTTTTGAGTAGTTTAACTTTTACAGCTGTATATATACCAACATAGAATCCTCCAAATACTAAAACAAGAGAGGATGATATGAAAATTGGTAAGAAATCGTCTAAAGCAATATCTTGTCTCATTACTACTTCTTCAATCATGATATCTCCTTTTTATTTATAGTTTTTCAGAATCAGGTGTAGTCTATTGTGATTTAGATGAAAAAGAATTGATATAAATCAATTTATTAGATTAATTTAAAATTTAAGGAAAGTTTTATATTCTATGTAACTTTATGAAACAAGCAGGTGGAATAAGATTAGTATAAATTATATTATAAGTAGTATAGTAAAGAGGATAAAGTTATCGTAAATGCAATGGTTGTGATAATCATAACTTTTCTTTTTTGACTTTCGTTTATATTATACTTACGCTCAAGAATCTCCCCTAATTTAAGGCCTGGGTAGATGCCAAAGAGTATCATAGGTACTGCCATTACTAATATGATTACTATGTCTTGAGTCATTATTTACCTTTGTTTAATTGTAGTTTAAAATCTTGATATACATCAATTATTTTTTAAGTTTCTTATTATATCATTGATCGATTGAATTTCTTTGTAAAATTTATTTTTTATTAAGAAACTTAAAAAAAAGGACAATAAATGAATAAAATCTTATCGATAACCTTAATCTCTGCAGTCTCTCTAGTTTTATATACAGGTTGTGGTGGAAATTCACCATCAGCTGAAGATCGTGACATGAGAATCTCAGAAGATGCACTTTATGTTAAAACACATGATAGCAAAAAAATAATTCATGCAATAGAAAAAGCTGGTGAAGAAACTGGCTGGAAAATTACTGAGTTTAAAAGTAATGAAGTAATTGCTGAAAAAACTGATGGAGATAAAACTATTTCTTCAACTGTTAAATTTCATGGCGGATATGTAGACTTTTCAGATAACTCTGAAACTTCAGATCTTCGTGACGCAATTGAAGATGAACTTAGTAAAAAAGCTTCTTCTCACTAATTTACCTACACTGCTCCAAATAGCTATTTAGCTTATTTGGAGTAACTCCTCCTCTCATCGGTTCACATACAAAAAGTTCTTTATTGTCTAAAAAAAATAGTGATGGATACTCAAGTGTATATAGCATCTCAATAGGGTAACTGCTCTTTTGATCTTTCGTGATTAGTACAGAGATATATTCTTTATTTATTTTATCTATATATGGCTGATTTATAAAACTTGTTTTTATCGTGTCGATACACTCTTTACAATCTTTTTTTATTAGCAAAACCATAAGTTTTTTATTCTCTTTAAGTGCCTTTTGATGGGCTTTATCAAAGTTTGATTGCCAACTAATATGATTGGCGCTAAGAGTAGATATTAGTAGTAAAATAAGTGCTAATAAACGCATAGATTTATCTCCATATTAGAACTCTTTTTGTATCTCTTTTAAGAGAACAACAGGTGGATTTGGCAGTTGAGGAAAAGCTCTTTGTACTGCATTTGTTACCCATTGAGGGTAGATTCTAAAGTTTAGTTTTACCACTACTTTTAGAGGACGTTTTAAAGCTTTAGCATCTGAAATATCGTAAGACTCTACTCTTCTTTCTCCCGCAGGAATTCTAGTATCACTTATCAGTTTTTTATATCTCCAAAAGAGAAGACCTACTGGTTTTGAGTTCTCATCACCAAAGACTTTCATAAAAGGTCTTGCATCTATGTCTAAATCGCCATCGTCTTTTAACTTACCACTACTAAAAACAACTTTAGAGTCTCTATCTGTAACAGTGATATCTAACCAGATTTCTCTAAAGTCAGATACTCCCGTTGGCAAGTGATGCCCAGCTCCTACATTTTTAACTCCGACTAAAATTTTTCCATCTTTTATATCCACATCTATATCTGCTGATGTACGAAGAAGTTGTATAGTTTGCTCTGCATGCTTTTGACTTTTTAGACCAGATAAAAAGTGGTTAGAACCAGAAAAATAGTGAACTTTAATATCATCTTTTACTTTTCCTCTTGTAGTTGACTGACCTTTTAATGGGGAAAATTTTCCATTTTCAAGGTAGGTCATATGACAATCTATACAAGTCTTGTGTTTAGTTGGGTCTTTAGGATTGTTAAAAGGCGATTTTTCCCACTCTTTAAAAGTAGATACTATCTGCCTTTTTGAGTCATCAGGTAAAAATTCATCATGACAAGATGCACAGTAAGAACTCTCTTTATATAACTCTTTTGAGTAACTCTGTTTATGAACCTCTGGGTTAGAGTTTATAAACTTTTCACTAAGCCAAGTCTCTACATCAGAGTTACTATCTTCAAAAACGTATTTTTTTCTATTTGTAAGATCAAGTGAATATGAGCTATTTCCTTTTGAATCTGTTTTTGTGATTCTATGACAGGTCACACAAGAAACACCTTGTTCAAGTCTAGAGTTTCCATGACTCTTTAACTCATCTACTAAACTC
The DNA here is from genome assembly GCF_016744025.1 of Sulfurimonas sp. Classification (GTDB taxonomy): domain Bacteria; phylum Campylobacterota; class Campylobacteria; order Campylobacterales; family Sulfurimonadaceae; genus Sulfurimonas. The sequence continues at coordinate 28,456 of NZ_JADGFC010000001.1, read as the reverse complement.
TTTGAACCCTTCTCAAAAAGTGCATCTGGCATATCGTTTATGGCCATTCTATGTGTAGATCTTTTTTGTTTAGTTGTAACTGCACTTGGATTATGACATCCCATACACCACTGTCTAAACTCATCTCCCATATCTGCAGCAGCTAGGTTTTCCATAACCATGTAGTAAGGGTTTGTACCTGTTAGATGTCTATGGTTTGAGTCCGCCCACTGATCGAAAATTTCTTCATGGCAAGATTTACATTTAGCCGAAGAAGTCCAATCTTCATTGTGGTATCTCTCAACTCCATCTTCAAGTTTTATGTTTGTAAGTTTTTCACTAGAATAAGAAAGGCTAGGATAAGAGATGCCAACTACTAAAGCGATAGCAATAAATGGTTTTGCATTAAAGTCGATTTTCTTTTTTGCATGTAAAAATAAAAAATACAACAATATAAATGAGCCATACAGATGTATGTAGTATGAAATAAGTCCGATAGTATCTCCTCCTGTATTTCCTAGAAAAAATAAGTAAAATCCACTAGCAACTATAAATAAAAGTAAGACGCCAAGAATCACACCGCTTGTGCTTTTGGCACGTTTAACTATCATGTACTCATAAGTATGCATATTCACATATGGAACTAGAAGAAAGGTAGCTATAAGAACAGAACTTAAAATATGCAGTGCTTGAACCATTCTAAAGTATTCCCACTCTAGGTTGAAGATACTAAGTTGAAATACTCCACTCATAAACATTAAAAGAATAAGTATTTTCATATATACATTTTTCACAATGCACCCTTATTTACAACTTTATAATCCACAACATCACCTTCTAATGACTTTAAAAACTCTACAATTTCATCAGTTTGTTGATATGTTAGATGCATTCCAAGTTGATGTTTTCCCATAAGAAAAACAGCTTCTCTTAGTTTTGCTACTGCACCGTTATGAAAGTATGGAGAGGTTTTTGTCACGTTACGAAGCATAGGAACTCTAAAGAGTCTTTCTCCATCTTTACCCATAAATCCACCTTTATTCTCAAATGGAAAAGGATGATACATCTTAGCGTTAAAGTCAAAGTCACTAACCTCACGCCCTTTATCTTCTTCGTTAAAAGAGTTTGTAACATCTACAATGCTGTTATAGTCTCTAAGAGGAAACTTTTGTATGCTCTGTCCACCAACGGTTACTCCAGTATGACATCCCTTACACCCAAAGTTTAAAAAGTGTGAGAGACCTTTTTTCGCCTTAGTATTTATCGCGTTATTATCACCATCTAAAAACCTATCATAATCACTTCTAGTGATAAGTGTTTTAAGATACGCTCCAATAGCTTTTTGAACATTTTCAAAACTTACTTTATCAAAAGAGAGTTCAAACTTTTTTACGTACGTAGCATCTAAGAGAAGTCTTTTTACAACTTCTTCTTTTGAAAGATTCATCTGAGTTGGGTTTTGTATGGATAGTCCAACTTGTTCTTCTACAGTTTTAACACTTCCATCCCAAGTTTGGTATTTTGCCAAAGCTGCATTTAGAGTTGTAAGAGTATTTAAGTGAAATGGATTTTTTGCTCCACCATGTCCAACAGAGGTCTCAAATCTATCAGTAGCACTTTGGTCGGAGAGGTGACATACTACACAGTCAGTCTTATCATTCGTTTTAGAAGTAAGTGCTTTTAGATAGATGTTTTTGTCTTTTAAGTCTTTACTTAAAACGTGACAAGTAGCACAGCTTATATCATTGTCTTTAGAGAGCATTTTCTCATGGTAAAGGTCACGACCTAAATCAATTTTTTCTTTACTCATTCTGTTTTGTGGAGTATCTACTAAGTTTAAAAGTTCTTCATAAGTGGCAGGAGTACTAGACATATTTCTTGATAGTGCAGCTGTTCTTAGTCCATCATCGCTGAACTGACGCTTCTCTTTTGTAGGTAAAAGAAAAGCAACGGTTGTTACAAGCAGTATAATAAATATAAATACATATACAAAAAATTTCATAAGAATTACCTATTATTTTAGTCTTGTATAGTATAGGCTAAATGAAAAAAGATAGCAATAACTTTTTAGCAATAGAAGACTTTTGTTTTAGCACAAAAGGACTTAGATGCCAAAGGTCTCTTTTACCTTTGTCTCAAATGCTTCATCACTCATTTCTTTTCTCAAAGGAACAAAAGTTTCAGCTTCTGCGCCAACAGGTACAAAGATTTTAGAGTTTTCATCTTCGATGATATTCTTAACTGCATCTGCTATTGGTTGAGGGCTTGGACCTTCATTTATCGCATTTGCAACTATTGGTACAAAGTGAGCTACTAGACTCTTATATGGAGAATCCTCTGACATCGTTTTATCATTAGTAACAAGCCCATTTTGAACAAAGTTTGTACCAAATAGTCCTGCTTGAATAGAATGAACTCTAATATTATAAGGAAGAACTTCAAATCTTAAAGAATCAACTATTCCTTCTACAGCATACTTTGAAGCATTGTATTGTGCTAAAAGAGGCAGGCCGATTTTTCCTAAAAATGAAGATATATTAATAATTACACCACTTTTTGCTTTTCTCATATGAGGAAGAACAGCGCGAGTAACCTTTAGTAGACCAAATACATTTACATCAAATTGATTGAACATCTCTTCATCAGTTCCATCCTCAACAGTTGATAAAAGCCCATATCCCGCATTGTTAACAAGTACGTCAATTTTACCTTCATTTTCTATGATAGTTTTTATTGTACTCTGGATAGTTTTTGTTTTTGTTACATCTATATATATTTTTTTTAAAGAAGAATCATCACTTAAAGCAGTCGCATCTCTTGTCCCAGCATACACTGTATAACCATTTTTAGATAAAAACTCTGCTGTTAGTTTTCCCATTCCTGAGCTCGCACCAGTTATTAATACTACTTTTGACATTTTGAACTCCTGAGATTTAATTTACTTAGAGTATATATAAAGCAGAAGTTATCTTCAATAGTTTTTTAGCAGTAGAAGACTTTTATTTTAGCACTGGAGGAATTATTTTTTTAGTAGATCTTTTGGATAGATGCCATAGTTCTCAAAGAATAATTTTGAGAAATGACCTTGATGTTTATAACCGACTTCTTTGGCAATTTCACCGATGTTTAGGGACTTCTCTTTTAAAAGTAAGTTTGCTTTTTCAAGACGAAGTTTTTGTATATATCCGTAGATAGTTGTTTTATAAACTTTTTTAAAAATTCTTTTTAAACTTGTCTCATTCGTTGCACACAAATGGGCTAGTACTTGGATACTAGGAGGTGTAGTAAAAGTTTTCAACAAGATGTTTTTAGAAGTTTTAGATATACAAATCTCATCATCGCTTAGTTCATTATCGAGCATATCTAAAAGAGCAAATCTATGAATCATAAACTCCAAGATATTATGCTCGCATCTAATGCTATTCATATAAGCGTCTGCTTTTGTGTTTAGTATTTTGTCTATGATATGCAGACTCATTGCATCTACTGGATGAGAACCCATAAGCTCACATGAAACTTCATCTTGTAGTTTATTGTACAAATAGTTTATGATTTCATTTGCATCTGAGCTAAGATATCTTTTTAAAATAAAGTCAGCTATAAAAAGTACAAATATCTCTGCATCTTGGTCTTTTTTTATCTTTAAAGTTAGGTCTTGTCTTGAAGATGAGAAAACATTTATACTATCTTCTTTAAGCTCAAAAGAGTTCTTATTGATATGCTCATTTATACTAAAAGAGCCTTTTTTATTAACAGATATAGCTATCATTCTATCAAGATTTTTTACCTGATATTCTCGGTCTTTTGAAGAGTTTAAATGTATGTCATAAAAGACTATTCCATTTGAGATATCGACTCTTGTAATGTGCTCTTTTTTTGTTTGAAGTAGTTTTGTTATTTTATAACTGGTGTTTGTTATGTTAAAGAAAAAACTATCCATTATAAATTGTAATGCTCCCGTACACGTCTTTCAAAATCTTCATCACTAAGCTCTTTTCTCATAGGTATAAATTTTTTAGCTTTATCTCCTATAGTTGTGCGAGCTGGATATTTATCGTCATTGATGATTTCTAAAATCATTTCACCTATCTCAGAGGCAGAATTACCGCTGTTAATCTGCTCAACTATCACTGGCGCAAGCTTAGATACTAGTGAAGCATAAGGCGAGTCCTCAGCAAAGGTTTGCTCATTTGTTACAAGGTTATCTCTTGCAAAGTTAGTATTAAAAAAACCTGGCATGATAGAATGAACTCTAATGTTAAAATCTTTTAACTCATAACGAAGAGAGTCAGTGATTCCTTCAACTGCATACTTACTAGAGTTGTACATTGTAAGAAGTGGAAGCCCGATTTTGCCTAAAAATGAAGAGATATTTATGATGACACCATCTTCTTTTTCTCTCATGATTGGGATGACAGATTTACAAACTCTAAGCACTCCAAATACATTGACATTAAACTGTGCGAACATCTCTTCTTCAGTAACATCTTCAACTGTAGAGACAAGACCATAACCTGCATTATTTACAAGAACATCTATCTTTTTATGCTCTTTGTAGATGCGAGAAGTAACCTTGTTTATATTCTCTTGGTCAGTAATATCTAAATGAATAGGAATAATATTTTTGTGCTTTAAATCTTGTAGTTTTTCAACACTACGAGTTCCTGCGTATACTATGAAATCATGTTTTGATAAATACTCGGCTGTAGCTCTACCCATACCAGAACTAGCACCTGTAACAAGAACAATTCTATTGATATTTTCTCCTAATTCAAACTTAAGTATAAGAGTATATCATATCACTAAATAAAATTTATAGATAGATATCAAGGACAAACATGGATTTTTTCAAGTATATACATGCTGTAGGAACAGGACCAAAAGGTAATAGAGACTTAACATTAGAAGAGTCAAAAGACATGATGGATCAGATTTTAAATCAGTCTATTCCAAGTGAACAATCGGCTGCTTTTCTTTTAGGTTGGAGATTAAAACCTGAGACAACTACGGAGTTTCGTGGAGCTATACAAGCTTGTGACGCTTACATCAAAAAAACTACTGTTGCAAACTCACTAGAGCTTGGTTATCCATTTGATGGAAAAGCAAAAAATCCTTATATATTTCCTCTTGTTGCAAAAATTCTTGAAGATTCAAGACTAAATTTAGTTCTTATCGGAGATGAATTGACTCCTGCAAAAGGTGGAATAACTATCAAAGATATATGTACAAATATTGAGTTACATAAAAACGCTCACTACTTTGACCGTAAAGACTTTTTTCCTAAGATGAGTGATCTTACAGAGCTTCGTTTGAAACTAGGTCTTCGTAGTGGTTTTAACACTATAGAAAAGCTTCCTGGTGTTGCAAACAGCGAGTATGCTATTACAGGTGTATTTCATAAACCATATGTAAAAAAATATGTAGAGATTTTCTCTGATAGATACAAAAGATTTGCACTTATACAAGGAAATGAAGGAACACCTGAGTTATTTAGTAAGGGTCGTTTATGGATTTGTAATGATGGAGAAGTAGATGAGATAGTAGTTGATCCTGCAAACTATGGAATCAATTATGCAAAATCATCTGATACTATCACTTTGCAAGACTCACTAAATCAGTTAAACAATCCATCTGATGAGTATATGAAACTTGCAAAACTAAACGCTGCTGTTTATCTTTATGTAAGCCAAAATGCTTCTAGTATTGATGAAGCTTGGGAAAAGTTGAGCTAAAGATTTTTAATCTTTGCTCAAAACTTTATATGTTGCTTTGTCAAAGTTATCTGTTGTAGATCCACCTAACTCATCATACTCTTGAGTTTGTTTACAGATATTTACCATAATTTGTTCTTTGCTTAAACCTTCTAAAGCACTGTTTTTATCTTCAGGTTTGATTTTTTTCGAAAGTTCATCTACTCTATCGTACATTCCAAGACTAAAAGAAGCCATATCAGTTTTTTTACCATCTATAAATAATTTGCACTCAGCTTTCATAAGACCACTTCCGCCAGTGTTGATTAGACTTGTTACTGCAAAAAACGCAATTGCTATTACTATTATTCCTATAGCTATTTTTTTCATTATTTTTCCTATTTATATTTTCTTGTTTTTACTACCAAAAGCGTATATTAGCAATTATGCTATTGATAAACGATTAATTTTTACAATAGCACTTAAAATAGCTACAATTATTGAACCTAACATGAGGTATCCGATGTCTGGTGTAAACATTAAAAATACACTAAAGGTTAAATTGTACAAGAGAGGTACGATTAAATATAGGGAGATAACAATAATAATATCAAAAACAAGAAATAGAATTATTTTGTATTTTGAAGCACTTTTGAGTTTTTTTATAAAATATCTAAGTAAAAATAGTTGAGCAATTATAAATCCTATAAAAAAGATATAAGCAGATATGGATACTAAGTCAAACTCACTAGTATTTATCTTTTTATTTTTAATTATATTCATAATATTACTAGCTAAGTTATTTAACTCTTTTTGTCCAAGAGCATAAGCAGTAGTATTTGTGAGCATTACAAGAGCTAACTTCTCTTGTGGATACATAATTACCTTACTTGTATAACCCGGAACTGAACCCATATGACTTAAGCTGATATTATTATTTGTATCAACAAACCATCCAAAAGCATAATGAAATTTATCTTTGATTACGGTTGCACTTGGAGTTTGGATTTGTTTTATCATAGAAGGGGAGAACACTTGTTCTTTTTTATAGATGCCATTGTTTAACTGAGCGATTAAATACTTACTCATATCTTCAACATTTGAGATTATATATCCAGCAGGAAGCATTACCTTACTAAAAGGAAAATCACTCTCTATGGCTTCTCCAAACCAAAGTCTATGTCCTTGTGTTATCTGCTTTGCATCTATGTCTTTTAAAGATGCAAAACTATTTTTCATATCTAGTTTGTTAAATATATTTTCTTTTATATAGTCATTGTAAGATAGCCCAGTTATCTTTTGTATAACTAAACCTAAGATTTGATAGTTTATGTTTGAGTATTGAAAAGTAGTTGATGGTTTAGATGCAAGGCGAACACCTTTTAAAGCGCGAATAGTTTTCTCTAGAGTAAAACTACTACTATCCCAATTATCAAAGTTTTTCAATCCTTCATAAGTAGAAAAACCACTTGTTTGGTTTAGCAAGGTTCTTATAGTGATTTTATCTACACTTTGCATATTTTGTATTTCAAACCAAGGAAGATACTTCTTGAGTGGATCATCTAAGTTTATTTTTCCATCTTCAACTAACTGCATGATTGCTAAAGCCGTAAACGACTTAGTTAAAGAACCAATATAAAACAGTGAATCAGCAGAAACCTTTTCATCTTTAGAATAACTTTTTTTATAGACTAAACTATCATCTTTGATAATTCCTATAGACACTGCTGGAATATTTGCTTTTTTTTGTACTTTTTTTATATATGTATCTATTTTATTAAAAGTCTGAGTATCAATATTTTGAGCATTTATCTCAAAACAAAAAAGAACACTCAGAATTAGGGCGAATTTTATGAACATTTTTAACCTTTAATAGTCTATTCTAGCAGTTTTGATGTCTTAAGTTCTATAAAGCTTTTCTTTTTTATATTTAAAACTTAATATTATAGGCTAACTTAATCTTGTCTTCTGTATATTGAAATGCGATTTTGTCTTCTTCAGTATGTAAGATTACATTTATCAAAAGTGATACATGCCATCCGATAAGATTGTTTATAAAAATTTCTTCTTTTGAATAGTCATCTGGATCAACTGTTAAGTTATATATGGCAATTGCTTCTGTTGTAATTATTGGAGTCCATATAATATCATTATTTTTATCTAGTCTTGTACCAAATATTGGTGTTAATACTGCTAATCCCCCACCATAAGCATTTGGATATTCTGAAGCTATCCATACGTTAGTAAGAATAAGCCCTTCAGTAAGTAAAATTTTTGTTAATAGAGAAGCTTCTTGAGGTTTTTCTTTTATACTTTCCTCTGCTTGTGCAGAATTAATAAAAACAAATAATATTAATATTGTAATAATAGTGATTTTTTTGATAATGTATTTTCCTTTTTATTGTTATTAAAGCGGCGAATTATATGTAAAAGAACCTTAATCAATAGGATTAATTAGTATAAAATTACTAGTTTATATAATGGAAGTGAAACCTCACCTACAGAGGTGTGATTTGTGGGCAAAGCCATCTTTCTATCATAGGTAGTTTAGTGCTGTATAACTTAATGAGTACACCCACAAGTAAAGCCGCGAGGATTGTACCTTCTCTTATACCTTCTATCTGACCTAAGAGTGCAAAAGAGCTTAGTATTCCAAAAGCTACCATTGAACTGTCTATACTGATTTTCATTGTGCCAAACTCTTTTTCATATGTTTGAGCAACAGCAAGAGCAAAACCTTCAATAGGTAGATTTGTTAGGTGTGTCTTTAAAAGTAGAAAAACTCCAAAAGACAAAACTGCACAAGCAAAGATGCAGATAAAAACTTGTTCTATGTAAAGGACAGGATTTAAATCAACAACAATAAGCATTGCAAAATCAATAAAATAACCAAAAACAATAACAGCCGGAAGTTGGACTAGTTGAATAAGTTTGTAGTTTTTACGTAAAATGATTATTTGGAGTAAAATAAAAAAAGATTCTAAAATGATTGTTAGTTCACCAATACTAAGTGGTGTTGAAAGAGAGTATACATAAGGCACACTTGAAAGAGGAGATACACCAAGATTTGCCTTGACTAATACTGCGACTCCTAAAGCCGTAATAAACAAGCCTAAGATAAAAACAGCAACTCTTTTAAATAGACTAACATTCATAATATTTATATGCCTTTTTTATTTTTTAAGCACCCATAGATATTTCCTAAATTGCAAGCCTTATTGTATAGGACTTTTGAAGCGTCTATGTCTTTTGTTATTGTGTAGACATCTGCTGCAAATGAACATCCGGTAGAGTTTCCTAAGTCACAAGCCTTTTTAAATAGGGCTAAGGCTTTTTCAAAGTTTTTCTCTATAGATTTTCCTTGATAATACATACTACCTAGATTGATATATCCATTGGCATCTTCATTATCATGCGCTTTAGAATAATATTTTATAGCTTTATTGTAGTCCGTTTCTGGAGCGATACCATACTCGTACATAAGTCCAAGTGTGTTGCACCCTTTGGAATATCCACTTTCACAAGATTTATTAAATAGTTCAATAGCTTTATTTATATCTTGTTTTACACCTAATCCACCATAGTGAAGAGTAGCTAAGTAAAAGAATCCCTCTCCTTCACATTTGGCATATACATTTACACTAAATAATAAGCATATTACTAAGATTAATCTCTTCATCTTTGCTCCTGTTTCATTAATGCGTTTTAATTAATTTACTATTCTATCAAAGATTGTCTTTCATATCTTGCTATTTCTGTTGCATCTGAAACGGATGGGATAAAATATTTTTGTTTTACTTCTAAGTACTTCTCATTAGAGAAAAATTGGTTCATGGATTCTTCATCTTTAAAGTAAATAACAAATACACGGTTTATCTTCTCTGGAACTTCACTCTTTAAAACCTCTGCGATTTTAAAGTCATAACTAAACCCACCACCAAATGTTTTAAGTATGGGAATCATCGCCTCTCTATACTTTGCATACATATCATCATCTGTAACATAAAGCCCAACAACTCTTTCAAATCTCATAAGTAATCCTTTAGTTTATAAAGTGTTTAATAAACTCTATTTTATATGAAATTGTATTAACTAATAGAGTTTACTGATTTTTATAATGGAAGTGGAGATTCATTCACAACGGTGTAATTTAGCCCTAAGATTTTAAGTGAGAGAAATATTATTGGGCATTACTGAAATTTTATAAGAGATCTCCATGCTCCTGCATTGTATACATTGTCAAATCCTTTTGCCATTAAAGAGCGTCTTGCCAATCCACTTCTACTTCCACTTGCACAACAAATAATTATGGGTTTAGTTTTATCTAACTTATTCATTTGTTTATCAAGTGACTCTAATGGGATGTTGATACTTCCGTCTTTATGTGCTGTGAGAAATTCATCTTTAGTTCTAACATCAACAATTTTGCCATCTTGTTCAAGAAGAGCTGGAACAAGCTGCAGTACTTTATATCGAGTATACTTTCTATAGGCTATAAAAATAGCCAGTGCAACAAACACATAAATTATATTTTCATTCATAAATTTTTCCTTTTATAAAGCACATTCTATATGAAATTGTCTTAAATAGAATTGTTATGATTTATTCTTTTCTTCCCAACTTCTAACTACTCTTATAATATCTTCATCATCTAGTTTATTTAGCATATTTAACAATGCTTTCATAGCTAGAGGTTCGTTTGTTCCTCTTGTGTATTCTGTATATGTTCGAGGTTTAACACCTATCATTTCAGACATAGCTCTTTGTGATATTTTGCCGTTCATCTCTTTGGCTTCAATAAGTGAGTGCGTTTTGTTTATAATATTTTTTAATTCCATAAAAATAGTCTATCAAAAAGGAACTTTAAATATCTTAATAGTACATAAAAATATCTCTTTTAGGTGTAATAGTATCAACTATTAAACTTTTTCTAATACATATTTATGTATAATAACTAAGTGCATTACGCAAAAAAGCTTTAGTAGATGCTAATTATTTGCATCTAAAATCAAGGAGAAATGTATGAAGTTATGAGGTGTATAAAAAAGAGTACGATAGTAAAACCAATAGTTAGACTTGAGCGCAGATGCTACATAAAGTCTTAAATAACACAACACATAGAGAGCCCTTCCGCCAAGAAAAAACTCCCTACGCTGTTCTCACCGACAAAGGAAAGAAACAATGAATGATACACAAAAAAAGATTAAAACAAAAAAAATGAACGCTCTCACACTACATGATAAACTAAATGAGTTAGACAGACTACTACTTGGCTTAAATGCTTTTGGCACTTTAGATACAAGAGATTATAAAGTAATATCTAACTATATAAAAGGCGCATTTAACCATTCTTAAAATTTCTAACTTTCCTCTTTATAGAGGAAAGAATAAGAATCTCTGATTTTTTATTTTAGTCATATATTACTTTTAAATATATGCGCTCTATGAAACTGTAAGTATTTTTTATGCGCATTTTTTATATCTACTTTCATTTTTTTGTTAACACTAAGTTTTTCAAAGTTACTAAGTTCAGTAGATATCATAATTTTACCTTCATCATCAAAAGATATATAACCTTTATCAAACAATTTATCTAAATTTGGTACAAGTAAAAAGCCATTGTACTTATCTAGTCTTTCGCTATTAGTAGAGTCTTTCCAAGGCTTAATATGTGATGCAATTAGTATATCAATTTGTTTGTGTTTAGTTATTGAACAACCACTCCAATGACTAATCAGACTTTTTCTAAAATCACCTTGTCCAATTCTGCAGTTTACTAGGTTTTTCTTTTCAGTTTCAGATAGTTGTTCTGAGTTGTTTATTTCTGATAGATCATCAATCATGGAGGTACTATTAATAATTATGTCATATAATCTTTCTGGTTTTTCACTTTTTAAAAATTTATAATATGTAGCATGTGGATTTTGACGCATATTATTTATTTGATTAACAAAATTACTAAAGCCATAATTTTCTGCAATAAAAAAATCTTCTCGTAGGTTTTTAATCACTTTCAATTTAACAGGAGGATTTGAAGTAAAATCTATGTCTTTTACTTCTGTAATAAAATAAATTCCTTTACTATCTTTACTTACGCCACTTCCCCCTCGAAATAAAAATACTACATCATCAATAGCTATATCATTTGGTTTTTTATTTCTATTTTTAGGTGATTGCCATTCAATAATTTCTCCTACTTCAAGTTTTTTCCAACCATTCCATTTAGAAAATTTAAACTGCCAATAATTCATAATTTCACTTTTATTATTTTATTTTTAAGTTGATTCTACTTAAGTTTTTATAGTTAAAACAAATAACACCATTAAATATGCCAAAAATATTTTTTGTTTTTATGTATCCAAAAAATCTACTATCATTTGAATGATCTCTATTATCTCCCATTACAAAATAGCTATCTTGTGGAATCGTGATTTGATTAAAATTGAAAAGTGGAGGAGGATAGTTCCCATCATCAATAATCTTTTCATCATTATTTATAGCTTTAATTGATTGTTTATAAGGGTTTTTTACCCATAAAGAATTATTTATAGTTAGAGTATTTTCTATAGGATAATTCTTTTTAATGTATTCTTCCCCTTCATAAGGTTGTAAATAAAGAGTTTTGTTTTTCATAAATACTTTGTCTCCACTAACAGCTATACATCTTTTTATCAAAAAAGTATTTGGATTTTTCGGGTATCTAAAAATAATTATCTCTTCTCTTAATATTTTCCTAACCTCTTTTTTTACAATAATGTGGTCGCCTTGTTGTATTGTTGGGGACATTGACATCGAAGGAATTTTAAAATATCTTATAGGGCTGATTTCTACCGTAACCGCTAGCAAAAAAGAAATTAAAATGATTAATAAAGGTGTAAAATACCATTTGTTGATTTTATAGTGCCTATCTTCTTTTGTTGATATTATTTTTATTACATCAAAAATAGTGTAAGCATATATTAATATGGCAATAGGAAAAATAGATAGAAAAATATAAGCATTTTTAAAATAATCTGTTAAATAATAGAATGCATACATTAAAGTAATAAGACCTAGCATAAAAAATAAAGATTTTTTAAAATATCCTATGTAAAAATATCCTGAACCTGGGAAGAAAATATTAAATAAGGTAGCTAAGATTTTACTTTTTGATTGATATTTTTCTTGATTGATGTTCATTGATATTGTTCCTTTTGAATTTGTAATTATAAATTTTTTTGCTTACAGGCTACTATCTATTAGTATATCCTTTAATATAAATAGTCTTAATATTCATTCCCATCGAGGACGATGGGAACGACAAATATTTCTTTCCTAGTGCTTGGTTTTTGATTTATCATGCTCAATTTTACGCAATACAACATGGATTGTTGATAGATAAAAATAAAACATCCAACTTAGCCATATAGCAGCATCATAGGTCGTTTTTTGTTTATCGTTGTGATGCCGAATACCGAAGTTATTTGCGATGTTAAATAAATCGTTCTCGTCTTTATTGGTAAGCAGTTCTTGAACCTGTGGTCTTAAATATTCCAGAACGTCAGCCAAATCTCGGACTGCTTGTCTCCGGTCATCTAAGCTTGATCCATGTCTGCGAAAGTTAGTGGTTGCGGCATTGATTCTACCAACAATATTCGAATCTTTTGATGGCACATCAGCGTTAAATATCTGCTCAAAACCCTCTTCTGGCTTATGGAGAACTTCACCATTTTGAGAAAGCTCAAATTTATTTTTATAGTGTTCTAATACGGTGTTGATTTTTTCACGGAAAAGATTCTGCCCATTTTTCTTGTTAAAAGTTTCCCAATGCATTCCACACTCGTTATAAGAGTGCATTGTTCCGTCGATTGGTTTGGATACGTACTGATAAAGGAATTCAATTACGTCGAGAAAATCATCTTCAGTATAACTTGATACATACTCCGATATTGGCCATAAGTTCTTCTTTCGGATCGTAAGCAATATTTCCAACTCAATATCTTTTACATTCCCTTCCATATGATCCGCATCGACGCACCAGAACCCAAATGCCTCATCGAAGTAGCCGTCAATTTCTAACTGTAGATAAACTCTTGAGAATAATTCAACAGTATCTTCAATCGGCAACCCATTTAGGTTTGGATTCGTGCCTGCTCTTTGTGAGTAATATTTGTGACCCATGATACTTCCCTATCTCCTAACAATTAATCAAGCACATTCTATATAAAAGAACCTTAACTAATCAACTAAAACAAAAAACGTGTACTAAAAGACAAATATATGATAAAAATAATATTTTCCACTATAATTAGAAAATATTTACTCAAAGAAGCTACAAATGGACAAAACTTCCAACCATATTAGAAACATACTACACGGCTTTTTCCTTACTATTGGGACTACTATTGCTGAGCCTTCGACTATCTTGCCTCTTATAGTTAACTACTTTGGTGGTAGTTTTATGTTGGTTGGTTTTTTTGCAGCTCTTCTTCGTGGTGGAGCTATTGTAGTTCAGCTTTTTGCAGCATTTCAAGCACAGAGTTACTCTCTTATGATGCCTTATATGAGACGTGTTTTTATAGCTAGATTTGCGGCTTGGTTTCTTATAGGTGTGGCTATTATTCTCTTTGGTGAAAACTCTCCAAATCTTACACTTTTCTCCATTGGTATCGGTCTTTTTATCTTCTCTTTTAGTGCAGGCTTTGGAGCGATATACTTTAAAGATATTATTGCCAAGATATTCTCACATAAGTTTCGTGGAAAGACTATGGCTTATAGACAGTTTTTTAGTGGAGCAGGTGGACTTCTTAGTGGAGCTTTAGCTGGTTGGATACTTCATACTTTTGAAGCACCATATAGTTACGGATATCTCTTCATCATAAGCTCATTTATTATGGGTTTTGGTTATCTCTCTTTTGGAACTATTGATGAGCCTGTAAAAGAAGAAGTAGCTAAGAGAGAGAACTCTTTTAAAAAGTTTCTTCACAACTCTTGGATAACTCTCAAAGAAGACAAGGCTCTGCAAGTACAGCTAAAGACTTTCTTTTTGGCATATTCTTATCTGATAGCTCTTCCATTTATCATCCTAGATGCACAGACTAAGATAGAACTCAGTGGTGTAGCTATCGGTAGTCTTATTACTACTCAGATGGTTGGGGCGATGTTAAGTAACTTTTTGTGGGGAAGACTTAGTGGAAAAGGCTTAAACAAACTAACTGCAAACATCTCTATATCTTTACAGATTATCGCTATCTTAGTGGCTTTTAACGCATCTTCACTTTATGAGTACATGGCAGTATTTTTTCTAGTTGGTGCAGCACTTGATGGAAACCGCATCGCATCTGGAAACCTTATACTTTCCATCGCACCAGCTGATAAAAGACCTGTTTATGTAGCTATTCATATAAATGTTGTTTCGTTTGGATTGTTTTTTTCTATAGTTGGGGGAGTTATTTTATACTTTTTTAATTACACGGTTTTATATAGCACTGCATCTGCAATGCTATTTTTGTCTTTATACTACTCTTTTAAGTTAAAAGATTAGCATCTAGACTTAGATGCCATAAAAGCTTTTAAGAAAAACTCTTTCTGTTTCTGTCTCAATAAAGATTTTAACAACAGTTTGATTGTTATCGCCAAGGACTAAAACATCATTGTCTTTTACTACTAAGTGCTTTTTACCCCAAGCCTTATCTACCTCGTCTAAACGGTGAAGTACTTCTGCCGCACTAGGCTTTTCTTTCTCGCCTGTTCGTTTATCAACAATAGTAAGTCCACCGATTCTTTTTTCAAGTGTGTAAGGACTGTATAGCTTAATAGCCTTGTAAATTCTCTCTTCTTTATGCTGAGGAGTTGCTCTTTGCATTGCTAGTATGCCTAATACTAAAAATCCAAATAGTAATCCAAAAATTAACCCTTTTTTTACGCTCATTTATTGCTCCATGATTTAATATAGTCTTGTGCTTTTTTATCAAGCATTTTCATTCTATCTCTTCCCTTAGGAAGTGTTCTACGTAGATCTTTCATCTCTGCTAAAAACTCACTTATCCCGGCAGGGATGAGGTTTTGCAGATATAGTTTTAGATGCTTCGCCATCGCTGGAGATGCACCAGATGTTGAGATGGCTATTGTAAGGTCATCTTTTTTTACATACGATGGAAAGATAAAGTCACAATACTCAGTAGAGTCTACAGAGTTACACAAACACTTATACTGTTTTGACTCAGCATATATATCTGCTTGAAGTGCAATATTGTCAATTGCCATCACAACCACTGCAAAATCTTTTATGTCACCAACACTGTAAGCTCTTTTTTGACAAATAAGATTATTATCTTCTATAGCCTTAGCCATATCTTCGCAGATATCAGGTGCTATAACTGAGATATTTTTTGTAAAATCCAAAAGATGCGAAAGCTTTTGCGAAGCTATATTCCCGCCACCAATTATAAGAATTTTTTTATTATCTAGTTTGATAAAAGCCGGAAAATAAGCCATAAGTCTCTTTCTTATTTTTGATAACATAATAGCATAATTAGCAAAATTACAAACTTGATATACATCAACTGATATTTATTTAAATTAGATTACAATCGTTAAACAAAATAATCCACACAAAGAATGTAAATATGAAAGACGAAATACTATCAAGAATACAAAAGAAGTTCCCTTTAGTTGCAAGACCTTTTCAAGCGATTGGTGAAGAACTTGGTATGAGTGAAGCAGAAGTTTTAGAGATACTTCAAGAGCAAAAACAAAGTAATATTATTCGTCAAACATCAGCTATCTTTGACACAAAAAGATTAGGTTATAAATCTTCTCTAGTAGCATTTAAAGTTAAAGCAGACAAGATAGATGCAGGGGTTGAAATCATCAACTCACATCCAGGAATCTCCCATAACTACGAAAGAAATCATGACTTTAATATCTGGTTTACTCTTGGTGTTTCACCTGAGTCTAAACTAGGTCTAGATAAAACAGTTGAGATTCTTGCAAAGCTTACAGAGGCAGATGACTTTATCATGCTTCCAACTCTGAAACTTTTCAAAATTAACGTTAAGTTAAATACAACTGGAAAAGATGAAAAGAAAGAAAAAGTAAAAAAAGTTGTTCATACAGAAATAGAGATGACTCCTCTTCATAATGCTATAGTTCGTAGAGCTCAGTATGATATAGAGATGGTAAGTGAGCCATTCAAAGCTATTATTGATGAGTTGGATATTGATTATGATAAATTCTTTTCAATCCTAAAAGAGCTCCAAGATGCAGGAATCATGAGAAGATTTGCATCTATACTTAACCATAGAAAAGCTGGTTTCAATGCAAACGCTATGGTTGTTTGGGATGTTGATCAGGGTGAAAAAGGTGAAGAAATCGGTGCAACTGCAGCAGAATTTAGTGCTGTAAGTCACTGTTACCTTCGTCCTAAGTATGCAAACTGGCCATATAATCTATTTACTATGGTTCATGGCAAGACAAAAGAAGAAACAAATGGTATCATTGCAGAGATGGCTAAAGAAATAGACGCCAAATCTCATATGCCACTTTACAGCTCTAGAGAGTTTAAAAAAATTCGTATAGAGTATTTTACTCCGGCAATTGAAGCTTGGGAAGATGAACATTCTAGACAGGAAGCATAATGGAATTATTTTTTGAATTAGAAATTGTATATATAATTATAGGTATTTTTATTCTTGTTGTTACAGCTATTGTAACAACAAGAGACTTTGTACCAAAAGTTGCTTTTAGCCGTGGTATGATAATGGTAAGTATGTTTCTTACTGTAATGATTTCTATTCATTACTATATGACAACGTCTCGTATGGCTGGTGTAAAAGATATCTTTAACAATGGCGAGACCGTTATCTGTGAGAACAAGATGCGAAGAACAATCTCAAGATCAGTACTTCTTTCAAAAGAGTTAGGCTGGAGACTTGATGGTGATAGTTTTAAGAATGATGACTATGAAAGAGATTTTCATACATCAAGATGTATAGAATTTGACGGAATTGTACCTAAGTAGATGCTAGCTATACTAAAACGCTACTCAATGGCATTTGTTTTTTTACTTTTAGTAGTTGTTTTGATGCTTATCGGAACAATGGGTGTTATGAGCTTTGGAGATAAGATGCTTCACGATACTGGTATTGAGACACAAGCTATGAAACCAAGAGGCGAGGATTTGATTAAATGAGTTTAACTGTTATATTAATTGTCGGAGTCGTTTTAAGTATTGCTTTTCATTTTATCGGTGTTTATGCGCAGGCAAAAAAAACTGTATGGCTTATGATAGTCATAATGTGGGCTGGATCTATAAACATCGCTATGAGTGAAGTAAAACCTGCAGGATATGAAGATATCAAAAAGATGAAAGGTCAGTTTAGTGACACAGATAAGCTTATAGAAGAAGCTGGTGCTGAAGTCTCTATATATGAGATGCTCAAAATCAAAAAAAGTTATCAAATAAACAATCCTAAAAAATGATGAAGACAAAAACTGTCGGCATTGTTGGCTGTGGTTGGGTTGGAAAACCACTTGCTAAACTTCTATCTGATACTTTCAGAGTAGAGTGTTTTAGCAGAGAAATAACTTCTGATGACTCTGCGTTTTGGCAGAATGATACTATTATCATCTCCATAAATACAAAAGACAACTATCTCAAAACACTACAAAAAATTTCTACACTTGCATCTAAGAGTTCAAATATTATTCTTATGAGTTCTATCTCTGTATATAGAGAGTTTGACTGTGAAGTTGATGAGAGTGCTATCATAACTAATATAGGGCTTCAAAGAGAGGCAGAAAAGTTAGTTAGCACTCTTAGAGACAAGTTGGTCATCTTACGTCTTGGTGGTCTTATGGGCGATGATAGAGTCTCTGGAAAGTGGAAGAGTGTTTCTTCATTTTCTGACGGGGAAGTAAACTATATTCACCGTGATGATGTTATAAATATAACTAAAAAGATTATAGAGTCTCAAGTTGTAAATGGGATTTTTAATCTTGTGGCATCTGGACATCCACTTCGCTCGCAAGTACATAAAAAGAACTGTGAAGCTTTTGGTCTTGAACTTGCTACTTTTGAGGGAAGAACAAACCGTGTCGTCTGCTCAAAAAAGATACTCAAAGAACTAGACTATACTTTCTTGCATCCAGACCCTTTAGAGTTCTGGAGTTAGTGCTTTTTACCTAAATAAGCTTCTTGTATTGTTGTAGAATTTAAAAGTTCTTCGGCAGTACCTTCATGCGTAATCTTTCCAACTTCAAGAACATAAGCTCGATCAGCTAACTTTAGAGCAGCTTTTGCATTTTGCTCTACAAGTAAAACAGTTACACCAGATAAAGATATCTCTTTTATGGCTTTAAAAATAGCCTTAATCAAAATAGGAGCAAGACCAAGACTCGGTTCGTCAAGGATCAGAAGTTTTGGTTTACTCATAATAGCGCGACCAATTGCTAGCATCTGTTGCTCTCCACCACTTAGAGTTCCAGCTATCTGTTTTTCTCTCTCTTTTAGTCTTGGTAAGATGTCATATATCCATTCTAAAGTTTCTTTATCGTGATTTTTTAGTGTATATGCACCCATCATAAGATTTTCTTCAACGCTAAGAGTTCCAAAAACCCTTCTTCCTTCTGGAGAATGTGACATACCAAGACTAACAATATCATGTGCCTCGCACTTAGTAATATCATTTTTATCAAAGATAATAGTACCTGCACTTGATTTTAAAAGACCAGAAATAGTCTGAAGAGTTGTCGTTTTTCCTGCGCCATTTGCTCCAAGAATCGTAACAATCTCTCCTTTTAAAACCTTTAGTGAAATTCCTTTAATTGCGGCAATCCCACCATAACCTACTTCTAGGTCTTTTATACTTAATAAGACTTCATTATTTACCATTTGCATCTTCCTTATCATTTTCGTCATCAGAACCAATATAAGCTTCTATTACCCTTGGATCATCTTGAACAAAACTTGGAACTCCTTGAGATATCTCTTTACCGAAATTGATTACAGTAATATAATCAGTTAAGTTCATCACCATATCCATATCATGCTCAATCATCATAATACCGATATTCATCTCACTGATACTTTTAATGATCTTTGTTAACTCTATAGTCTCATTTTCATTTAGTCCAGCTGCTGGTTCATCTAAGATAAGAAGCTCAGGACTAGCTGCTAATGCTCTCGCCATTTCAACTTTTCTTTGTTTTCCATATGATAAATCACCTGTCGGTGTTGTAGCTAAGTCACTTAAATCAAAAAAGTTCATCAACTCTTCAACTTTTTTCCATGACTCTAACTCGTCTTTTTTATAAAATGAATTATGGATAATAGAGTGATACCACTTCTGTTTTGATTTTGTGTGATATCCAGCCATAATATTTTCTGCGACACTCATCTCTTTAAAGAGTCTAATATTTTGAAATGTTCTCAAAACTCCCATTTGAGCAATCTTATGGGGAGGCATTCCAGTTATATCTTTACCCTTATATTTAATACTACCTTTTTCAGGCGCATAAATACCAGTTACACAATTAAATAGAGTTGTTTTTCCTGCTCCATTTGGTCCAATAATTCCATATATCTGACCTGGTTTTACATTGATAGTAAGATCATCAATAGCAACAAGTCCGGAGAAAAATTTTGAAACATTTTTTATCTCTAATACATATTCCATTACTTAGCTCCTTTTTTAGGTCTTAAAAATTTTGGAATATTTCCAAAAGTAACAGGCCAAACACCATTTGGTCTTAAAATCATTGTAAGAACCATAGCCGCACCGAAGATTAGATATCTTGATTCTTTAAACTCTGTGAATAATTCTGGCAGTACAAACATAACAAATGTTCCAATAATAACACCAGGAAGAGATGCAGAACCACCTACAAGAACGATTGCAAAGAACATAACAGATTGCATAAAGTTAAATGACTCTGGACTTACCGCTGAGTATTGAATAGCAAAAACACTTCCCGCAACTCCAGCAATTGAAGCACCTAATGCAAATGCAAATAGTTTATAATAAGGTACATTTATACCCATTGATTTTGCAGCTATCTCATCTTTGTTTATATAGTAAAGTGCTCTACCGTACTTAGAATTATCTAGATTTCTAATAATAAATAGAGTAATTATCAGTAGTCCAAATGCTATATAATAAATCGCAGTATCGCTAAAGAGTTCATAACCGAAAATTCTAATCACATCAATACCGAAGATGCCATTTGGCCCACCAGTTAATCCAAAAATATCATTTGATAATACTTGTTCAAATATAATGTTGAATCCAATGGTTGCTACTAAAAAGTAATCTCCCTTTAGATGGATAATAGGACCAGCTAATAGTACAGCGATAATTGCTGAAAAAATAATAGCAAATGGAATTGTATAAATAATCTCAAGACCAAAATGAACATTTAAAATAGCTGTTGTGTATGCTCCTATTCCAAAGAATATTGCATGACCCATATTAAATACACCAGCTCGTCCTAGAATAATATCTTGAGAAAAAGCAACAACGGCAAATACTAAAAATGTAATACCTATACTTAACCAAGCAGAATCAGCTAATAGTGGAAGAAAAGCCATAATAGCAAGAAAAGCTATTGTTATAGTTGTTTTATTATTCATTATACTTTCTCCGCTACATTATGTCCAAGAAGACCAGCAGGTCTTACTATTAGAATTATAATTAAAAGTATAAATGTGAATGTCTCAGCCCACTCTGTAGATATATAGCCTGAAATCATTGCATTAAAAAGTCCAAGTAAAAGACCGCCAAGCATTGCTCCAGGAATAGAACCAATACCACCGATAATAGCGGCAATAAATGCATTTAGTCCATACATCCACCCCATATCAAATGTTAAACCTCTATAGTAAACACCAATAAATAGACCACCAATAGCACCAAGCATAGAACCAACAATAAAAATTATCATAACAATTCTATTTACATTGATACCCATAAGTTTTGCTGCATCTTGATCTATTGCCGTAGCTCTAATTGCTGTTCCAATTTTCGTTTTATTGATAAAAAGATAAAGCGATACCATTAAAAAAGCTGATAAAGCCAAAATAACAAATTGTGTATAAGAGATAAGAACTCCACCAAAATTCCATGTAGTGCTTGGGAATATGTCAGAAGGGAAAATCTCCATATTTGGACCCCAAATAAGCATGATTCCATTTTGGATAACTAAGGAAGCTCCAAGAGCAGAAACTACTGCACTTAATCTTGGTGCAGTCCTTAAAGGCCTGTATGCGAGTCTCTCAAGAAGAACACCCATAAAAGCAACTACTATTGAAGTTAATGAGAACACTATTACAATATTCACTAATGTCAATGCATTTGAACCATAAAACTGTGTAAAGATAGTTAGTCCTACATAAGCAGAAAAGGCAACAAGGTCACCGTGTGCGAAGTTTATTAACTTCATCACACCGTAAACCATTGTATAACCTAAAGCTACTAATGCATACAAACTTCCTACTGTTAAACCATTGATTAACTGTTGAATAAACGTTTCCATCTAATTATTACCTTTTATTTTACTACTTCTTTTGTACCATCATTTTTCATTTTGTATACTACAAATTTAGCACCAACTCTCTCACCATCTTCTCTTACATTAAAAGGCCCAGTTATTCCTGGGAAGTCTTTCATAGTTCTAATGTAGCTAGCAATTTTTTTAGTATCAAAAGATTTTGTTTTTTCAACACCTTCGATTATTGCTCTTAGACCATCTGCATTTGTAACAGGCCAGATTGAAGGAGGACTCATATTAAATCTTTTTTTGTAAGCAGAAAGATATTTCTTAGCTTCTGGGTAAGGAAGAATTTCTGGAGTAGGGAAGTTGATTAGAACTGTTCCCGCAGCTGATTTTCCAGCTAACTTATAAAAGTCTGGATTATCATTTGAATCACCACCAACAAAGTCAGCATCTATTTGTAATTGTATTTGTTGAGCTCTTAATAATCCACCATCAGTATAGTAACCTGAGTAGTAAATTACATCTGGTTTCATAGCTTTAATCTTTGTAAGAGTAGATGTAAAGTTTTGAACTCCAGATTTGATTTTACCTCTAAATAAAATATTTCCATTTATAGCTTTTACAGATGCCTCTGTTGCATCTCCAAGACCAGCTGAATATGAAGAGTAATCAGATAAAACTACAATCTTTTTATATTTTTTTACATTTACCATATACTCAGCAGTAAAATCACTTTGTGCAGCATTTGGAAATGAGTTTCTAAAAAATGTCCAATACTTTCTTTTTATTAAAGAGTCAGAAGTACCATCACTAGTTTGAAGTACTTTATTTCTGAAGTATGTACTTTGAGCAGCTTCTGTAGCTCCTGAAGTATATGAACCTATTACTGCAAAAACACCAGCATTAACAAGTTTTTTAGCACAAACAGCAGCTTTTTGAGCTTTTGCTTCATCATCACAAGTTACAACTTCTATCTGCTTACCTAAAAGACCACCTTGTGCATTTTTTTCATCTACAATTAGTCTTACAAAGTTATCAATACTTTGACCTTCATTTGCATACTTACCAGTAATTGGTGCTTGAACACCTATCTTAACTGTATCTGCTACTGCAACTGAAGAAAGCATTACACTACTTAGTGCTAAAGCACTTGCTATGTTTTTAATTTTCATTTATTTCCTTTTTAGTTTTATATTGAACTTTATATTGAAGGTCTGATAATGTAACACCCAATACTACAATCTGCGATGTTTTGTATTTGATTTATTTCTCCTCCTATAAAATATTATTTAAAGTTTTTATCTCTTTAATAGTCCTGCTTAGTTATATATTTAATTAGTTTATTATTGTAATTAAGGCTTCATCAAATTTTGTATATATAAAAAAAACTTATGTAAAAAATCTTTGATTTGTTGTGATTTAAGCGAGTATTAGTATAACTTACTTTTCTTAAAGTATTTAAAACAATTATTATCAGAATAGAATATAATTTTAAATAAAGTAATAATGAGATAGATTTTGGTAAATTAAATTAAGAGAGTAATTATGAGTATAAGTAATGATCAATTTTCAAATGTAAATAAAATAGCAACCCAGTGGCAAAAGCAGATATCAAAAAATAGAGTAAAGTCTGAACAAGATTTTCATAAACTTATGGCACGCCTACTTAAAGATCCACTAAATAAAGTTTTTCTTATTGAACTGTTAGATCAGAGTTTTCGTTCAAACAACCCTCAAAGAATCGCTAATCAACTCGAATATCTTTTTGAAAAATATTCCCAAACATCATTTTTTATAGATTTTGAAAAAGCACTAATCTGGCTTTTTAGACATATCGGGATTTATATGCCAAAGGTATCAGTACCGCTTTTTATATATTACCTAAGAAACGACATCAGCACTGTTGTCATAAAAGGTGAAGATGATCAAATCGTAAAACATATGAAAAAGAGAAAAAAAGAGGGGACAAGAGTTAACATCAATATCATAGGTGAAATAGTTCTTGGTGAAAAAGAAGCGGCCCAGCGTATACAAAAGTATAAAGAAGCACTTTGTAATCCTTCTATTGATTATCTATCTATAAAAATATCTACTATTTTTTCTCAGATAAATCCTTTAGCTCACGATTGGAGTGTAGAGAAACTTACATCTAGGCTTGAACTTATATACGACGCAGCGATTGAAAATGGTAATAAGTTTGTAAACTTGGATATGGAAGAGTATAAAGACTTGCATCTAAGTCTAGATGTTTTTAAAAAGACTCTATCTAAAGAAAAATATCGCTCACTTTATGCCGGTATTGTTATTCAAACTTATATGCCAGATGCCTTTGAAATAGTAAAAGACCTCTCTATTTGGGCTAGACAAAGAGTGGAGAGTGGTGGATCACCTATTAAGATTAGAGTAGTAAAAGGTGCAAATCAGGAGATGGAAAAGACAGAAGCGAGTCTTAGAGGATGGACTTGTGTTACTTATGATGAGAAGGCTCAAAGTGATGCTAACTATAAGTTGATAATAGATTATCTTCTAGATATTGAAGTTGCACCATATGTTAACGTTGGCTTGGCATCTCACAATCTTTTTGACCAAGCTCTTGGAATGTTACTCTCTCGTGAACGCTCATTAGAGAAATATTACAGTACAGAGATGCTCGAAGGTATGAGTGAAACTGCTTACAGAATGCTAAAAAATGAAAGTTTAAATGTGGTTCTTTATGCACCAATTGCAACTGCTAAAACTTTTACAAATGCCATCGCTTATCTTGTTCGTAGATTTGATGAAAACACAGCAGATAAAAACTTTATGCGTCATAGTTTTGGACTTAAAGTTGATTCAGCTGAGTGGGAGATACTTCTAAAGAGTTATAAAGACTCTATTGAGATAATCAATAGTATAGATTTAAGCCCATATAGGATTCAAAATAGAAACACTGAAGAGTTTATAAGTGAGCCTGAGGATGAGATTTATGAGTTTAAAAACGAACCTGATACTGATTTTGCACTTGCACAAAATATTTCATGGGCTGGGGCAATAACAAAAAAATGGAAAAATATAGGAGCAAATGGCGGTTATCATGTAAGTTCCGTAATCGCTGGCAAAGCTCTAGAGAATGGAAATCTAGTAAAAGTTGTAGATAAGTCTCAATGTGATGAAAACATCTTAGTGGGAAGTTATAAAAAAGCAGATGCCAATGATATGAAAATTGCTGTAGAGATAGCAAAAGAAGATATAGATGGTTGGAGAAAGACAAGCATAAATCATAGACAAAAAGTTTTAATGAATGTTGCTAATGAGTTTAAAAAAGATAGAGATGACTTAATCGGTGTAGCGGCGGCTGAGGTTGGAAAGGTTTTTACTGAGACTGATGTGGAAATTTCTGAAGCGATAGACTTTTTAAACTTTTATCCATACAGCGTGCAAAAAATGTCAAAACTAGAGGGTGTTAAAGTATCACCTATAGGAGTAGGGCTTGTTATTAGTCCATGGAATTTCCCAATTGCTATTCCTGTTGGAGGAGTCGCGGCAGCATTAGCTAGTGGAAATACCGTAATACTAAAACCCGCTTCTGTATCTGTTCTTTGTGCACATCGTCTGTGTGAGTGTTTTTGGAATGCAGGTGTTAGTAAAAATACTCTTCAATTAGTTATCACTGATGGAGCCTTGGCAGGTGAGAGCCTTATACCAAATCCAGATATTGATTTTGTAATACTTACAGGTGGAGAGTCAACTGCACATGAGATGCTAAAGACAAAACCAAACTTGCATCTAAGTGCTGAGACTGGAGGCAAAAATGCGACAATTGTTACAGCTCTTGCAGATAGGGATCAGGCTGTAAAAAATGTTGTGCAATCTGCATTTAACAACTCAGGACAAAAATGTTCAGCTACATCTCTACTTGTTCTTGAGAGAGAATTATATGTAGATAAAGAGTTTAGAGCAATGCTTTTAGATGCAACAGAATCACTAGAAGTAGGTTCAGTTTGGGATTTTAAAAATAAGCTAGGAACACTTAGCTCTAAAGTAAGTGGGAATTTGGCAAAGTCATTAGAACAGCTCAGTGATGGTGAAGAGTGGTTATTAAAACCATCATATGAAGATAATAATCCATTTCTTTTAAAACCTTCTATCAAGTGGGGCACAAAAACAGGAGGATTTTCTCATCTAAATGAGTTTTTTGGACCAGTTCTTAGTGTAATGTGTGCTGATAATATTTATGAGGCTATACAGATTGTAAATGCAACAGGATATGGACTTACTTCTGCAATTGAGTCTCTTGATGAGAGAGAACAAAATATATGGAGAGAGAGTATAAAAGCAGGAAATCTTTACATAAACCGTTTAACAACTGGTGCAATAGTTACTCGTCAACCTTTTGGTGGAGTGGGTAAGTCTGCAATAGGAAGTGGAAAAAAAGCAGGTGGATTTAACTATGTAGCTCAGTTTATGAATATAACTCAAGGTATAACCCCAATCACTCAAAAAGAAGATCATCCAATACTGCAAAAACTTGAGTTAATCATAGAAAAAGAAGAGGCATATAAAAATACTATTGAAAATGTATATAAAACTGTACAAGGTTTTGCTTATTGGATAGAAAATGAGTTTTCCAAAGAACATGATTATACAAATATTCGTGGTGAGAGTAATATCATAAGATATCAAAGTGTTAAAAATACAATTCTTAGAATAGAAAACAGTGACTCTTTGTATGAGATGATTTCATCTATTTGTGCTGTTAAGATGACAGGTGCAAAACTGCAACTCTCTATAGCTGATAATATGAGAGCAGAAGTATCAGAGTGGATTAAAAATCATGTTGATGTATTGATTGATGATAATGATATTGTGAGTTTTGAAAATCAAGAAAGACTTGTAGAGCATATCAAAACAACTAAACGAGTTAGATTTTTAAAACCTAGTTCAGTACAAGATGAGATATATGAAAAAATTGTAGATGAAGCACTTCATATTGCAGCTGAGCCTTTTGTATCAAATGGAAGAATAGAGCTTATTCACTACTATACAGAGCAGAGCATATCTCATAGTTACCATCGTTATGGAAACTTAGGCGCTAGAGGTTTATAACTAGTTACTTCTAGCAAGAGCGGCGAAATCGATTGCTTGCTCTTGTTTATCTTTGGCAGCTTTTTTATCATCTTCGTAATTGCCTGTTGTAAAGATGTACTTACTACTTTTTAGAGTACAGCCTTTCATCCCAGGAACACAAGGTTTCTTTACAAGTTTACACGTACCTTGATAATCATGTTGACAAGTCCAACCCATAATTAACCTCTTTAAAGTTTATAATTTTAGTCGATATACTCTCACTACTTAACTACCAAGGAAGAAAATGGTTGCAAATGCAACTATCCACAAAGCTTCACTAAACATTGCTAATATGGACTCTAATTATTACAATTAACATAACTTTACACTGGCAAAACATCCTTCAGAAAATGAATATAGATTGATGGTTCGTTTAGTTGCTTTTATCCTCAATGCAAATGATGATTTAGTTTTTTGTAAAGGTATATCTCAAGATGATGAGCCAGACTTATGGCAAAAGGCTCTTGATGGTGATATCAAACTTTGGATAGATCTTGGTCAACCTGATGAAAAACGTATCAAAAAAGCCTGTGGACGTTCTGAGAAAGTTATTATCTATACTTATCAAGATGGTAGTGCATCTGCATGGTGGAAACAGACACAAAAAGTTATAAAAAGATTTAAGAACTTATCTGTGATAAATCTAAATATTGATGGAGATATACAAAGTCTAGCAAAAAGAGCGATCTCTTTACAATGTAATATAAGTGATAGAGAATTGACTCTTCTTGATGATGAAATCAGTGTGGCTATTACAGAAGATATATGGAAATAAATTTAGTTTTTTATAAGTAAGATTTATGATTACATGTGATAAAGTCATCACATGTAAGCGTAAGGACTATATATGAAGTTTAATTTAAACTCTTTTTTACTGGCTATATCAACAGCATTAGATTATGCTGAAGAAGAGATTATGAATATAACAACACAGCATAGTAAACGTTGTGCATATATCTCTATCAAAACTTCGTAGAGTAGGTGAGAAAAATATAAAGAAGTTTCCACTTTTAACATCACCAAAAAATGTAATACTATTTCATCATGAATATTTAGATGGTAGTGTTTATGGTCGTAAGGGTGAAGATATTCCTCTTATGTCGCAAATCATTTCGCCAATTCTAAAATCAAGTGCAATTTTTTGAAAGTAAGTTGAAAGATAGGATTAATCGATAATCTGCTAATCTTATTCGACCAAAAACAAAGAA
>NZ_JADGFC010000192.1:1427-3485 GCF_016744025.1 Sulfurimonas sp. | reverse complement strand
CTTAAACATTCTGCACATGCAATCATAGCTACAGATGTCGATGGTATCATTACTCTTTTTAATAAATCAGCAGAAAAGATGCTCGGATATAGCGCAGCTGAAGTAATTCTTAAAGAAACTCCTTTAAAGTTTCATAAAGTAGATGAAGTAATTGAGAAAGCAGAGCAACTTAATAAAGAGTTTGATATTAAATTAAAACCTAGTTTTAGTGTCTTTATTGAAAGAACCAACCGAGACTTATTAAATCAAGATGAATGGACTTATATCAATAAAGATAATCAAGAAATCATTGTTAAATTAAGTGTCACGAAACTTATAGATCATAACAATGTAACAACCGGTTATCTTGGAATAGCTGAAGATATTACTAGTATAAAAAATGATGAAGTGCAACTAAAAAAATATCTAGAATTGATAAATCAAAATATCATCACATCATCTACCGATCTCAAAGGTAATATTACATATACATCTGAAGCTTTTTGTAAAATAAGTGGATATACAAAAGATGAATTAATTGGCAAGAACCATAATATTGTAAGACATCCAGATATGTCTGATAATATTTATAGTGATCTTTGGGCGAATCTATCAAAAGATAAAATTTGGAGTGGAGAAATAAAAAACTTAAAAAAAGACGGTACTTCGTATTGGGTTAAAGCACATATATATCCTATATATGATTTTAATGGTAATAAAATAGGATATACAGCAATTAGACAGGATATTACTGATAAAAAATTAATTGAAATAATTTCGATTACGGATGGATTAACAGACATTTTTAATAGAAGACATTTTGATGATATTTTTCCTAATATTCTAAAAACAAATATAAGAAGCAAAGAATATATTAGTTTCTTAATGATGGATGTAGATCATTTTAAACAATATAATGATACTTATGGACATCAAATGGGTGATGATGTCCTTATCAATATAGCCAAGACATTAAAGAAGTCCCTTAAACGTAAAGATGATCTCTGTTTTAGATTAGGTGGTGAAGAATTTGGTCTTGTCTTTTATACTAAAGATAAAAAGGAGGCATTTGATTATGCTATTACAATAAAAGAAAATTTAGAAAATCTAAAAATAGAGCACTCTGGAAATAGTGTAAGTAAATATGTAACAGCATCTATGGGATTAATATGTATAAAACCATATCAAGTTGAAAATGAAGATATTATTTACAGAGAAGCCGATCAATTGCTTTATCAGGCAAAAGAACAAGGCAGAAATAAAGTTATAATGAAGGATATGTTATGAAATGGTTTATAGTAGTTGTAAGTATTGTATTATTAATAGGTGGATGTGGAAACACTCCAGATAAGAAAGTATTTAAGATTGGTACTAATTTATGGCCGGGATATGAAGCCTTACATCTTGCCAAAACAGAAAAATATTTTAATGAAAATATAGAAGTAAACACTTACGAGTCTTCTACTATTGTTTTAAATAAATTTAGAAAAAAAGAGATCGATGCTGCGGCATTAACTTTAGATGAAGTTATATTACTTCATGACCAAGGGTACACCCCTATTATTGTAGCTGTATTAGATATTTCTGATGGTGCAGATGTAGTAATCGCTCAAAATGGAATCAAATCAATAAATGAGTTGAAAGATAAAAGTATTGGTGTGGAAAATACTGCTCTAGGCTCATATATGCTAACTCGCGTACTTTCAAAAGCAAAATTGACATATAAAGATATTACATTAGTCCCATTGTCAATAAATCGTCATGAAGATGCTTTTAAAGAAAAAGTAGTAGATTCTGTTATAACATTTGAACCAGTTAGTTCTAAATTGATTAAAGCTGGTGGAGTCAATATATTTAGTTCAAAAGAGATACCTGGAGAGATTGTAGATGTATTAGTTATTAATAGAGATTTTGTGAATACAAAATTTGTTAATGATATCTTACAAGGATGGTCTAAATCCGTATTAAAGATAAATAAAAGAGATAAGAAAGCAATCAGCTTAATATCTAAGAGATTAAATCAAAGTGAAGAAGAATTAATCGCTTCACTAGAAACATTAAAAATACCATCTTTAGAAG
>NZ_JADGFC010000192.1:0-1417 GCF_016744025.1 Sulfurimonas sp. | reverse complement strand
TGAAAAAACTATAATAGGAATTAGTAATATAATGTTTGAAAAAAAGCTGATTAAGTCTAATATAAATGTTAAAGAGTTTTTTGATTAATATAAATAGTTTTTAAGTACCGCAAATAAAAAGGTTTTATATGAATATACGAGTCTATTATGAAGACACAGATACAGGTGGAGTTGTTTATCACTCTAATTATTTAAACTTTTGTGAGAGAGCCAGAAGTGACGCTTTTTTTAAAAAAGGAATGTCTCCTGTCTTAGATACTGGGCACTTTGTAGCAAGAAAATTAGAAGCTGATTACATAATGAGTGCTAAACTTGGAGATGAGTTAGAAGTTACTACGGAACTTGTTAAGATGAAGGCTGCTTCGTTTATACTATCTCAAAATATATATAAAGATTCTAAAAAAATATTTGGATTGTCTATAACATTGGCTTACCTCACTTTTGAAGGAAGACCTCAAAAGATAGATTCAGATACTAAAGAACTTATACTATCACTATTTGATAGTTGATATGTTCTTTACAAACCTATATCTAGAAGGGTTTAAAAGCTCAATAGGATATATCATTTGATTATCTTCTAAATCTATGTTGTACTCTCTATCTTCTCTAGTCACAAGGTTAAAGAAGTAGTCAATACCTACCGTCGTTGTATAGTTAATCCAATCGTAAACTATGTCATTACCAAGAAGAGAGTTTGTTTCTATAAGTATATTGTTATTTTGAGTAATAGAGTTTGCTATTATCATGTTTTTTCTATCTTCATATTGAGTCATAGATAAAATAAGTGGATCATAATTAATCTGAGTAGATAAAACATTTGTAGCATTTGTGTCATAAAGTGTAAGTTGAGACATAATCATACCCGTCTTAACAATTGGTGTATTTATGAAAAAAGAACCAGTTAAGATTTCTTCATTTTCAAATAGTTGTTTTTCCAAGTTTGTTGTTCTTTTAGGTATAGAAAATTTAACTACACTTCTGTTTGCATCTAGTATCTGAGTTTCTATCTCTTGAGTGCTAAGATTATAATCTATACCATTGTTTATAAACTTATCTTCTTCATATAGACTTAGTTTTTTACCTATGCTCGATTTGTCATAAAAGATTACAAGTGGAGATACAGCCTTTTTTAAAAGAATATCACTTTGTGCTTGATAATCTATTCCACCATAAACTAGATAAGAAGAAGTAGATGTTATATCTTTTTTATTGATTGTAGGAAAAAAGATATTCATATCAGGATCTATTTCTCCTATCGCATTAGCCCCTTTTTGAGTTAGAGGTGCAATAACGTGGTTGAAACCATCTTTAGAGATTTCTTCTAAAGCTATTTTTATATTTTCAATACTTTCACTTTCTATCTTATAACTTTTTAGCTCAAATGAGTGATTTTTTGCTATCAGGTAAGCAAATGAAG
>NZ_JADGFC010000038.1 GCF_016744025.1 Sulfurimonas sp. | reverse complement strand
TATTTATAGTAAAACCCAAAGAATTGAGTCAAAATGATTGAATACCCAAACTTTTTAAATAAAATCTTTGATAAACTAGATAATAATGGTGCTAAATCTATCATTATTGGTGGATTTGTTAGAGACTATTTACTAAATATTAAGTCAGATGACATAGATATTGAAATATATAATATTTCATCTTTTGAAGAATTAGAATATATTTTAAAAGAGTTTGGAAGTGTAAATAGTGTTGGTAAAAGTTTTGGAGTATGTAAATTAAAGGTTCAAAACTTCACTTTAGATTTTACCCTACCAAGAACTGATTCTAAAATAGCCTCTGGACACTCCGGTTTTGATATAAAAATTCAAAAAAATCTTGATTTTGTAGATGCAACTAGAAGAAGAGATTTTTCTATGAATGCTATAGGCTATGATGTAGTAAACAAAACTATACTCGACCCATTTAATGGAATCAATGATTTAAATGAAAAAAACCTAAAAATGGTAGATGCAGAGACTTTTGTAGAAGATCCACTAAGAGTTTTAAGAGCAGTACAGTTTTGTTCTAGATTTAATTTAGTAATGGATAAAGAACTTTTTGTACTTTGCAAGTCTATGATAGATGATAACTTACTATCTCAGCTTGCTAAAGAAAGAATTTATCAAGAGATAAAAAAGAATTTACTCAAATCTAAAAAACCATCTTTAGGTTTTGAACTTCTAAAAAAGATAGGTGCTTTAAAATATTTTTCTCATTTAGAATTTATGCAAGAAGATGAGTGGTCTCGTTCAATGAATGCTATAGACAAAATTGCAAGATTAAAAACGACTAACAAAAGAGATAAAGAAGTTTTAATGTTAGCATCTATTTGTTATATATTTTCATCATCTCAGATTGAAGATTTTATATTTGTACTATCTAATGATAAATCACTATTAAATACTATCATTAAACTTCAAGATAATCTAAAAACTATTATAAATATATGTTCTAAAGAGATTAAAGATTATGAGCTTTATAAACTCGCAACTAAGGTAAATATAGAAGAATTAATTTTATTATCTGAAGCTTTATTTGGAGTTGGAAATTGCATATTAATAAGAGTAAAAGAGCTTAATATACTAAATAAAAAAATACCTCATATTTTATTGGGTAGAGATTTGATTAAATTAGGAATGAGTCCATCTAGTAAATTTTCTATAATACTAGACTTAGCATATGAAGCTCAAATGAATGGAGAATTTTTTTCTAAAGATGCAGCCCTAAGGTGGTTAAGCAATTACTTAACTACCAATAATATCCATCTTTCTTTGTAATTCACTTCTTTTATTCATATTCTCAATAGCTATAGCGATAGAGTCTATAAATTTTGAACCATAAATTTGTTTATTATCTTTATCATATTTTAGAATTATATTTTTAGATTCTTCTAGATATTTACTTACAAGTTCTATAGTAGTAACTGTAATTTTTTTATTTATTAATATTTTTAAAATAAGATCAAAACCTTTTTTAATCTTACTATCCATATCATCGATATTAATATATCTTTTAGATGTTTTATCATTAACTTCTAGAAGTTTATACATTATTTCACTTAAACCATCTTCACTGACGGGAAATTTTGCTATTCTGTCATTGACATAGTTTCTCATATCAGTTAAATTCATATTAGCAATTTTCTCTACTAACTCTTTATTTATCTGGTCATTATCAGATGAAGATTCTTTCATTTTTCCAAGCATCTTTGAAAACATTTTATTACCTTTGTAAAATTAGTTTCGTTGTTAGTTTTTTGCCATTTTTAAACTATCTATTTCTATTACAGTATGTACATTTCCACGAGGATTATAGTCTGCAACTACTTTTATATATTTAGGTTTTAGTTTAGTCTCTAAAATTTCATATATTTCATTTGCACTATTTTCATGTGAAACATGCTTATCTCTAAAAGAGTTTATATATAGTTTCATTGCTTTTAATTCTACTACCCATTCATTCGGTGTATATTCAAGATATATAGTCGCATAGTCAGGATATCCACTTCTTGGACAAAGACAAGAAAACTCAGGAAGAGTCATTTTAATTATATAATTTCTTTTATGCTGATTTGGCCATATTTCCAAATCTTTATCTACATCAAACTCATTTACTATTATTTCACCATATTTCATATTATATCCTCTGTTATATTAATTTTCATATTTATTTTCTACAGGAGCTAAATATTTACCTTGTAAATAATCAATTTTTAACTCTTTTACTTTTGTTTTTATTTCCTCTGTTTCAAGCATTTTAATCCATGTCTTAAGACCTTTTTTGTGTGCCATTACATTAAAACCATCAATTATACTTATATACTTTTCATTTTGTATATCTTTTGTATAAAAAGAATCAAACCTTACTATATCAATATCCAAATCTCTAAGATATAAAAAACTAGTATGAATAGATCCTAATCTATCAATAGCAATTAAAACACCCATATCTCTTAATGAATTTAGAGTAGAGTTATATCTGCTAATATGTGAATAGTATTGAACTTCATTTAGTAAAAATATAATTCTACTTTTTGTATTTTTATTTATATTAATAAGTTCTTTTGCTTTTATTAAAAAATCTGGGTTTCTAATTGAACTTGGGGAAATATTCATTGCAAATATTTCTTTGGATTTAGAACAACATTTTGCTATATTTTGCTCTAATACCATTAAATCAAATTCAACCATAAGTCCCAATTTATCCAAAACTTTCATATAATTTTTTTGGTGAATTATTTTTAAATCAGGTGTTTTTAGCTTTACAAAACACTCTTTTATAACACAAATATCATTTTCAAAAACATCTTGTGTCATTACAATAAATGATCTATTTTTAATAGCATTTATAACAAATAGTTCTTGTTTTTGTGGGCTTATATCTTCTTGATTTTGAGAAAGTAATTTTTTATTTCTATTTCTCTCTTGAAGTTCAAAAAGATTTTCTATTAGATAGTCAAGTTCATTTGAAAATGTTTTATCTGTTATATCAGCACTTATTTTAACCTCTATATTGTCTACTTTAAACTCATCACTTTTAAGACACATAAGTTCTAATATAGTTGAATATTCATTTTTTGTACCCTTGAGGCCAATTACAAAATCTCCACCCTTTATATGTCCCATAGGAAAATTACTTATTCCCTTATCTTCAAGGTAATCACTTATCTTTAGAGCAACTTTATGTAGAACCTTATCTCCATTTTTCATTCCATAACGATTATTTATATCAGCTAAATTATCTACACTTATCAGTAGTAATGTATAATTACTATTATTTTTTATCTCTTTTTTTAGATATTCATAAAGATATTCTCTTGTAAAAGTTTTTGTTACAACTTCTGTTATTCTATTATTAAAACCCTGATAAATAATATATAAAAAGAAATATATACTAAATGTAATAAGTAAAATAGACTCTATATAAAAATAAATATCTATACTTTGGTAATCAGTAATAAATTTGTTTGAAATAAAAGCAATAAGTAGAGCAAAGATTGGAAGTCCCATCCTCAAAGCAAGTTTGAAGCGGTACTCTCTCTCTTTAATTTCTGGGAGTAGCATAAGCCTATACTAACCTATACCTAGATGCTAAACATCAAGGTGTTTAACATCTTTAGCATGTGTTTCTATATAATTACGACGTGGTTCAACTTCATCACCCATAAATAGAGTAAATGCATCAGATGCAACTTCAGCGTCATCAATTGTAACCTGAAGTAAAACACGATTTTCAGGTGTCATTGTTGTTTCCCAAAGTTGATCTGGATTCATTTCACCAAGACCTTTATAACGCTGGATATATGCACCTTTTTTAGCATAATCATTAATATTTTCAAGAACTGTTAATATATCTTCTTCAAAACTAATATCCCACTCTTGAATTTTTTTGAAAACAAAATTTGCTTCATTAAAGTGAGGCGCTCCAAATAAATCATCATTTATAAGTAACTCTTCCATACCATCTTTTGTTTGAACAAAGATATGAATTGAATCATCACTAATAGTTTTAGTTAAAATATTATTTCCTGAATTAGTTAAAAACTTCTCAACTTCAGTGTATATATCTGCAATATTTAAACTTATTAAATCAGGGTTTTCAATAAAATGACGAATTAAATCAACTAAAGCATATCTACGCTCTAGTGCTACAAGTGAACCTCTATAATGATCAACCATTCTAAAATAAGAAATCAAGTCATTGTTACCAACACCCTCAACTTCTAAAGATTCTATACCATTTTCAATTAGGTAATCATTCATTTCACGATCATCTTTAAAGTAAATTTCTTTTTTACCTTTTTTATAACGATAGAGTGGTGGTTGAGCTAGGTATAAATAACCTTTTTCTACAACATCACGGAAATGTCTGAAGAAGAATGTTAGTAAAAGAGTTTGAATGTGAGAACCATCGACATCAGCATCGGTCATAATTATAAGTTTATGATAACGAAGTTTTTCTTCATTATATTCTTCACCTATTCCACAACCCATAGCAGTAATCATATTAGTGATTTCATCAGATTTTAAAATCTTTTCTAATCTTGCTTTTTCAACATTTAGAATCTTACCCTTAAGTGGTAAAATTGCTTGAAATACACGATCACGACCCATTTTAGCTGAACCACCCGCAGAATCACCTTCCACCAGATATAGTTCACAGATGCTTGCATCCTTACTTTGACAATCAGCTAACTTACCAGGAAGAGTACCAACTGTCATATTATCTTTTCTACGAGTTAACTCTCTTGCTTTTTTAGCAGCTTCACGACCACGAGCAGCCATAAGTGCTTTGCTAACAATTGCTTTTGCTTCTAATGGATTTTCTTCAAAATATTTAGATAAAAGTTCATAAGTTGCTTTTTGTACCAATGGTCTAACATAAGTATTTCCAAGTTTACCTTTTGTTTGACCTTCAAATTGTGGTTCTGGAACACGAGCAGAAACAATTGCTATTAATCCTTCTTTTACATCATCACCAGAAATTTTTACATCTTTTTCTTTTGCTGCGCCATTTTTAGCATTATAATTAGATACAACACGAGTAAGTCCAGCTCTAAAACCAGCTTCATGTGTTCCACCATTTGGTGTTCTAATATTATTTACAAAAGATGCTAGTTTTTCATCATATGCATCGTTATACATAAGTGCTATATCAAACTCTATATCTTCTATTTTTGATGTAAAAGAATAAACAGATGCAACTTGAGTCTTTTTATTCATATCCATAACGTACTGAGCTATACCACCTTCAAAATGGTATGTTTCAGTTAAATCTGTTCTTTCATCTTTAAAAACGATTGTAATAAATGGATTTAGGTATGCTAACTCTTTAAATCTTTTTGATAAATATTCATATTCAAAAATAATAGTATCTGTAAATATACTAGGATCAACAGCAAATTCAATAGTTGTACCTGTTTTTCTAGTTTTACCAATTACAGCTAAAGGTTCTTGAGGAATACCAAGTTTAAAGTTTTGCTCATGAGTTTGACCTTCTCTATTAATAGTCATCTTCAAATCAGATGAAAGTGCATTTACAACAGAAACACCAACACCGTGAAGACCACCAGAGACTTTATAAGTATCTTTATCAAATTTACCACCGGCATGAAGAACAGTTAATACAACAGTAGCTGCACTCATTCCCTCTGTTGGATGCATATCTGTAGGAATACCACGACCATTATCAGTAACTTTACAAGTATTATTTTTAGTAAGTACTACAGTAATAGTATCACAATGACCTGCCATTGCTTCATCAATAGAATTATCAATAACTTCATAAACTAAATGGTGTAAACCTCTATGACCTGTATCACCAATGTACATACCAGGTCTTTTTCTAACAGCTTCTAAACCTTTAAGGACTTTAATATTACTAGCACCATAATTTTCCATTAACATCTCCATATAGCCATTTTGGCATAATTGAAGATATTCTATCTAATATTTACTAAAATAAAGTTTTATGGGATTTTTTTCTAAAGGAGTATATAAATAACTTCACATTTTGTGTGAAGTTATTTTATTATATTGATTAAATTACTATAGGCATAACAACTGTTTTAAAGTTGCCATCAACTAAAAGAAAAGGTAAATTACCTTCATTAAGTCCTATACTAAATTCTGAAGAATTAATAGTGTTTAAAAAATCTAAAAGATATTTAGAATTAATTGCTATTACAAATTCTTCTGTGAAGTTAGTATTATAACTTATCTCTGTTTTTGCTTCTATATTATCATCACTCAATGATTCAAATGTTATAAAATTATTTAGAAAAGTTATTTTAACATCTGATGATATTGTAGTGATTTGTTTAATTGAGTCAATCATAATAGCTTTTGGTAAAACTAATGTGTTATTAACTTCTTTTGGAATAATTCTAGAATATTCAGGAAATTTTCCATTTATTAGTTTTGTAAAAAACGTATATTGCTCTGAATGAATTATTAAGTTAGTTTCATCATAATAAAGTTCTATGTTATCAAAGAAAAGTTTTTGAATTTCTATAATAGCTTTTTTAGGAATTATTATTGATAATTCACTGCCACTTTGATTTGGAATATTTACTATGGCTAATCTTCTTGTATCTGTTGAGGCAAAGTTAATACTATCTTCTCTAATATCTATTAAAGCACCGTTAAGTTCAAACTTAGGGTTATTAGTATCTATTGCAGGAGTTATTTTTTTTAAAGATTCTATTAATGAGTGTGATTCAATAGTTATCCGTGATTTTCCTTCATAGCTTGGAAACTCAGGAAATTCATTATAAGAGAAAGTTGGTAGTTTAAACTTAGAATGAGATTGTGAAATATATAACATTTCATTTTTTACTTCTAAGTTTATTTCACCATCTTTTAATATTCTAATAATGTCTAAAAGCTTTTTACCGTTAGCAGTAATACTACCAGTTGCTATAATATTTATTTTGTCAGTAGATACTTCAAAACCTATTTCATAATCAGTAGCTTTTATAGTCAGTTTAGAATCATTAACATTTACATATACATGTGATGTTATTTGAGAAGTATCTTTTTTTTCTAAAAATGGCTGAGCATAAACAAGTATATTTTCTATGATTGATTTAGAAACAGTTATTTTCATATGAATTCCTATTAATTATATAATATTTTAGTATGTAGTAGTAGGAGGGTGTGATTATGTGAATATCACCTTTACCTTCCTATCTTAAGAGTATTTCGGATGTGATGAACCAAATCAAGTCTATTCACATCTATTCACTTATATGATTATATCTTTTTTTTAATCAAATGTACGAATTTTAAGAAACCGAAGTTATTTTATTAGTTAATTCTTCAATTTTAACTTTAAAATCTTCATCATTTTTCATTAGTTCATTAATCTTTTTAAGTGTATGACTTATGGCAGTATGATCTTTCATTCCAAAATATTGTGCTAACTGAGGCATTGTATTTTGTGTAAGTTCACGACATAGATAAATAGAAATTCTTCTAGCATAAACAAGATTTTTACTTCTACCTTTTGAACGAATCTCTGTAGGCTTTATATTTAAATCTTTTGCAACATTATTAGTAATAATATCAAGAGTTAAATTAGCACGATTTTCTTGAAGTTGATCTTTTAATACATTCTTAGTGAATGCTAAATCAATATCAATATGCATTAGTTGTGAGTATGCATGTAATTTAGAAAGAATACCTTCTATCTCACGAACATTACTCTCTATAACAGTTGCTATATAATTTATAATGTCATTAGAAAGTTTTACTTTATTAATTTCACATTTTTTCTTTATAATTGCTATTTTAGTTTCTAACTCTGGAGGTTGAATATCAGCAACTAGACCCCATTCAAATCTACTTTGAAGTCTTTTTTCTAATCCACCAATTTTTTTAGGATGTTTATCAGCTGTTAGAATAATTTGTTTTCCTGAACCTTTTAGAGCTTCAAATGTGTGAAAAAATTCTTCTTGAATACCCTCTTTATTACTTAAAAACTGAATATCATCAATTAGTAAAACGTCACATTTACGATATTTTTCTTGAAATGAAGGCATAGTTTTGTTTCTAACATGACGTATAAAGTCATTTAAAAACTGTTCAACTGATGTGTATATAACACTTTTTCCTTGATTTTGGAAAACATTTCCAGCTGATTGCATAAGATGTGTTTTTCCTAAACCAACGCCACCATAGATAAAAAGAGGGTTATATACTTGACCAGCATTTTCACTAACACTTTTAACAGCAGCATAAGCAAACTGATTTGATCCACCAACCATGAAGTTATCAAAGGTATGAGATGGGTTTAGTAGAGAGTGTTGTTGTTTTTGTTCAACTTTTTGTTTTTTTGTTTTTGAATCTGTTGAATTTTTAAGTGTTATCTTTACACTTACTTTAGAACCATTTTTAACTTCAAAGAGATGAGCTATTTTTTCACTGTATTTACTTTTAATCCAGTTACTAATAAGAGCATTTGGAGCGTAAAAAATTGCTAAATCACTTGATGACTTTTTAGAATCATAAGTTAATTGTTTAATATATCTATTATATTGTACTTCTGTTATCTCTTCTTTTAGTAATTCTAGAACTTCTTGACCTATATTCACATAAAACCTTAGTTAGTTATTTATATGTGAATATTATCACTCATTTACATAAGATAGGGTTAAAGTTATGTGAATAACTTAAAAAACTAATGTGAATATCTCATAATTAATTAGTTTAAAGTATATATTACACAGCTTTTTTATATAATGATAAAAATTAATATAATGGCAAAAAATGACAATACTTGGAATTGACCCTGGAACAAGAAATATGGGTTATGCTCTTATATCTTTAGAACGTGGAAAAATATCTCTTATAGAAGCTGGTCTAATAAAAATGAAAGCTGAAGGTTTGCAGTTTCAAATTCCTCAAATGGTAGAGGGTTTAGATACTATATTTAAAAAACATCAGATAGATGAAGTTGCAATGGAAGATATTTTTTATGCTCATAATCCATCAACTACTATTAAACTAGCCCAATTTCGTGGTGCAATAATATTAAAACTTTTAGAAGTACATGGACAATTTCACGAATATACAGCTCTTCAAGTAAAAAGAGCTCTTACTGGAAAAGCTAAAGCAGCAAAAGAACAGGTTGCTTTTATGGTTAAAAGGCTTCTAAACATAAAAAAAGAGATAAAACCTTTAGATATATCAGATGCCATGGCAGTAGCAATAACACATTCACAAAGAGTAACTATTCGTAAATAAATAATATAGTTATTTACTAAACTCTTGCGATATATCAAAAAATAAAAAAAGTAAAGATAGTATACTTCCTCATTATAAAAGCAATAATATATGTTGCTTTATCAAGGAAAATATATGAATGATTTACCAGAAGGTCACCCTGTAAAAGTATACTTAGAAGAAAATCAACTAGTTCGTGGTTTGATTACTAGTATCAATAGTATAAATATAGTGACAAATAATGTAGAGTTTAAAGAAAAATTTGCAAGACTTTGTTTAGTAGAAAAACATTTTGCAAGAAAAGAAAATCAACTTTTTCCTTACTTAGAACAATATGGATGGACTTCACCTTCTCAAAATATGTGGGCCTTTCACGATGATATCCGTGCTATTATAAAACTAGCAAGACCACTTGTTAATAATGGCGAAACAGAGTCACTAATGATAGTTTTACAAAATCTTTTTGGAAATCTAGAACATATTATGCAAGTTGAAGAACAAAGATTATTTCCAAATGCATTACAATTATTACAAGAAGATGATTGGATGGAGATGCGAGATGGAGATGAAGAAATAGGTTGGATGTTTGATGAAGAACCTGCCTCTTATCCTGCACATGAAAAAGATGAATATGTGCATCCTTCTATGGACACTAAAAAGAGAAAACTTCCATTTTCACTTGAAGGAAGACTTGATTTAGAACAAGGCCATATGTTACCAGAACAAATTAACTGGTTATTAAAGTTTATGCCTGTTGATATCACTTATGTTGATGAAAACGATATTGTTATATTTTATAACCGTGGCGATAACAGAGTATTCCCAAGAAGTGCAGGTATTATTGGTAGAGAAGTAAAATTTTGTCATCCTCCAAAATCTGTTGATCAGGTACTTATGATTCTTAGAGAGTTTAAAGCAGGTCGGAGAGATGAAGCAGAATTTTGGATTACTTTCAAAGGTCAGTTTATTCATATTCGTTATTTTGCAATAAGAGATGATGAGGGCGCTTATAAAGGTGTTATTGAAGTATCTCAAGATGTAACTCATATCAGAGGTCTAGAAGGTCAACAAAGATTACTTGACTGGGAATAGGATATAATTCTTTTAAAAGGATATACCTA
Source organism: Sulfurimonas sp. (assembly GCF_016744025.1). Taxonomy (GTDB): domain Bacteria; phylum Campylobacterota; class Campylobacteria; order Campylobacterales; family Sulfurimonadaceae; genus Sulfurimonas. Next base: position 9,540 of record NZ_JADGFC010000038.1, on the reverse strand, counting down.
TGAGTAAACTAGAAAATGTTAGTGTAGTAAAAGAAGCAAATATCTACTATGATGGAAAAGTTACAAGTCGTACAGTTGAGTTAGAAGATGGCTCAATTGTTTCTTTAGGAATTATGTTGCCAGGTGAATATACTTTTGGTACTAATGAAGCTGAAATTATGGAGATACAAAGCGGTGATTTAGAAATTAAATTACCAAATGAAGAGTGGAAAATTCTTAATACTCCTGAGAGTTTTAATGTTCCTGCAAACTCTTCTTTTGATATTAAAATCAAAACAGTTACAGATTATTGTTGTTCATATATTAAGGGATAAAGCTCAACTTAGAAAAAAACTAAATTTTTTTCGGTAAACACTAAAGTCCAGCTTAGAAAATAACTAAATTAGAAAATAGTTATATCCAGAGTATTAATACTCTGGAGTTCTATCATCTGGCCCTAGGTATAATTGACGAGGACGAGCAATTTTAATAGTTTCTTGTTCTTGTAATTCAATCCACTGAGCAATCCAACCAGGTGTTCTACCAATAACAAAAATAACAGCAAACATATCTTTTGGAATTCTAAGTGCTTGAAGAATTAATCCAGAATAAAAATCTATATTTGGATATAAACCTCTACTAATAAAGTAATCATCATTAAGAGCAATTTTTTCTATTTTTTCTGCTACTTTAATAAGTTCACTATCTATTCCAAGTTCTTCTATAAGATCATTTCTAATAGCTTTCAGTGCTTTAGCACGAGGGTCAAAGTTTTTATAAACACGATGTCCAAATCCCATTAGTCTAAATGGATCATTTTTATCTTTAGCTTTTGCAATAAACTCATCAACTCTATCAACAGTTCCAATCATTTCAAGTTGACGAATAACAGACTCGTTAGCACCACCATGAGCACGACCCCATAATGCGCTAATACCAGCACTAATAGCAGCATAAGGATGAGCATGTGTTGAACCTACATTTCTTACAGATGTAGTTGAAGCATTTTGTTCATGGTCAGCATGAAGAGTAAAAATAGTATCAAGTGCTTTTACTTCAATAGGACGAAGATCAACATGGTGATGTGGGTAAGCTCTCATCATATATAAAAAGTTTTCTGTAAAACCTTTTTTTATATCTGGATAAATAATTGGTAGTCCATTTGAATATCTATATGAGAATGCTGCTAATGTAGGAATCTTAGCAACGATACGATTAGCCATTTCCATATATTCTTCTGGAGTATCAATATCTAAGTGATCAAAGTAAAATGCTGATAGAGCAGATACACCTGCAGAAAGGATTGCCATTGGATGTGCTTGATCTGGAAAAGAATCAAAAAGTTTTTTCATGCCTTCATGAATATAAGATCGTTTTTTCATCTCTTCTGTAAAATTATCAAGTTCTTCAGCCGTTGGAAGTTCTTTGTTTAGAAGAAGGTAAGCAGTATCTAAAAATGTTTTTTCATTAGCAAGGTATGATATGTCATAACCTCTATACATTAACTGACCTTTACCACCATCAATATAAGTAATTTTAGAACGACAAGATGCTGTAGATGTATATCCTCTATCAAAAGTAAACATTCCTGTTTCTTTATAAAAAGATGAGATATCAACAACAGAAGGTCCAACCGTACCATCTAAGATGGGAAGTTCAATACTCTTTCCATTTCTGTTATCTGTAAGTGTCATTGTATTTTTATTCATAAAAACCCTTTTATTGTTTTATTTGTAAATATTATATCATATAAATTGTGAAGCCAAATTATTTAGAGTGATTTCATCCATCAGACCGGACATTCTGTGTATTTCTATTCCATTTTTAAACACTAAAAGGGTTGGAATACTTTTTATTTTAAATCTAGCTTCGAGGTTTTGTTCTTCTTCTGTGTTTACTTTTACATATAGTGCTTTTAAAGCAAACTTCTTAGCACTTTTTTCAAAGTTGGGACCCATCATTTTACAAGGACCACACCAAGGTGCCCAAAAATCTATAATAACAGGTATATCACTATTTACTAAAACTTCATCAAAGTTAGTTTCACATAAATCTATTGGTGTTGTATCTAACAGAGAGTTTTTACACTCTCCACAGTTAGCTACTTTATAAGACTCTTTAATTGGTATGTTATTCACATTTTTACAGTGTGGACATATAACTCTCATACTTCTCCTTTTGTTTATAATACTATAGCAAAAATATTGCCTCTTCTAAATATATATATTCTTTTTTTATTTTGTGAAGATGTTGCTGTTTTAAAATCATCAATACTAGTAATTTCTATATCTTCAATTTGAACAATTATATCATCCTTAAGAATACCTATAGAATGAGCTTGAGTATTTAACTCCACATCATCTACTAACACACCACCATGAATGTTAGCATTAGCTCTTAGTAATCTTTGTAATTCTGTTGGTAAAGCTACAACATTCATACCTTTATAGTTTTTAGTTACAGATGCTATTTGATTATCAAGTAAACCAAGTTTTACATTAACAATGTCTACTTTTTTATCTCTTAAAAATTTTATATTTACAACTCTTAATGGTTGAAATGCTCCTATAGTATTTTTAAGTTTACTTGCACTGTCTATTTTTTTTCTGTTTATTGAGATGATTAAATCACCTCTTTTTAAACCAGCCTTAGCTGCAGGAGAATTTTCTTCTATGCTTATGATTAGTCCACCATATCTATTATCGTAAAAACTACTCATATCTTCATTCACATCTGATATTCCCACACCTAAATATGCACGAGAATATTTTCCAGTATCTATTAGTTGCATTGCTATTGAAGTAACCATGTTTGATGGTATGGAAAGTCCGATACCATCATTTCCTCCGCTTTTAGAAATAATAGCCGAGTTGATTCCTATTAAATGACCTGCTGAGTTAATTAGTGCTCCTCCTGAATTACCAGGATTTATAGATGCATCTGTTTGTATAAAGTTTTCATACTCTACTATTCCAATGCCACTTCTTCCAGTTGCAGAAACTATTCCCTGTGTTATAGTCTCACCTACACCAAATGGATTTCCAAGAGCAAAAACAACATCACCAACTTTTACTTTATCCGAGTTATAAAAAGTTACAGCATTTAATTTACTAGCATCAATCTTAATTATTGCTACATCACTCTTTGCATCTGTTCCAATAAGTTTAGCTTCATACTCTTTTTTATCTCCTGCGATGCTGACTTTTATTTCATCTGCTCCACTAACTACATGGTTGTTAGTAACTATGTAACCATCTTTAGAAATAATAACACCACTTCCAGATGCACCTTGAGGTACTTTACCTTGATTGTTATTAAATGGGTTGCCATAAGCTCTACCGCTACTGATAGTTTTTCTAGTAGATATATTTACAACGCTTGTTCTAACATTTTCTAAAACATTGTTATATGATAGGATGAAGTTTTGACTAGTAGGATTTTTTCGCTGAATATTTTCATCAGCATATTTGAACTCTACACCATCTTTGGCATAAGCCATTGTTAGTGTAAGCAAACATATTAAAAGTAAATTTTTCATTTTTTCCTCCGTGTATTTAACTAAGTTTATAACTTATTTGTTTACGAAGGATTAATGAGGTTTTATGATTTAAATGTTTTAATAACTTCTGTCATTCCAAATTCAGGATGTCTTGCTGGTTCTAAAACAGTTTGAGCAATTTTATTATTGTCATTATTGATAATAATAGGTGCTAGAAAATTTACAGTAGAATTTTCTATTGGCTTTTGTAATACAACAATATTATAAGCACTGAGATTAGAATTTTCATTAATTTCCATACTTGATTGTAAATCAGATGGTATGTCAAAAGAATATTCTCTAAGTATATAAGGGTTTGATACTGTAAATGATATATCACTATTTTTTGTATCTCTCATAGTTGAAAAAAGGTCATCTATTTTATAGATTTCTACTTCTGTAGTTTTTTCAAAACCTAAAATATTTCCTACAATTTCATATTTTTGCATCTCTAAGCCTTTAGAATGGTTTTTCTTCATATTTAACATTTGAAGACATTATATAGCTAACAGCATTTTTTATTCCAGATGCAGTAGTATAATTACCAACACAAAAATGAAAGATATCATTTTCATATATTATATTCATTCCTTCGCTTAAGTCAATATAAGAAAGTTTTGAATTATCTATAAGTTTAGCATCTAAGATGCTAGAGAATTCTAGGTGTAGAGTTAACCAGTCAAAACCTCTTGCCTCATCTTGACAAGCAATAATAACTTTTATTGTAGTTGGAGATAGCATTTCAAAAGAACGAATCTCAGTATCTACAAAGTTACCAAATCTTTTTAAAAGTTGTGGTAACTCTTTTGATAATAAAGGTCTCATATATTATTCTCCTTTATTGTTTTTATTGACAACCTACACATTCCATACTTCTATCTTCTACATCGTTAGCAACCTCTGGAGATTGTGAACGTAAATAGTAAGTAGATTTAAGACCTAATTTCCAAGCAAGCATATAAATTTCATTTAAGTATCTACCACTTGCTTTATCAAGTGTAATAAAGATATTTAGACTTTGACCTTGGTCTAACCATTTTTGTCTAATGGCTGCTGCTTTTATAAGTAGAGTTTGGTTTAAATCATATGCAGGAGTGTAGTAAGACCAAGTCTCAGGAGAAAGGTTTGGTACTACAACAGGGATAAGTCCACTTAGATTTTCTTCAAACCATTTTCTTTTAAATACTGGCTCGATTGCTTGAGTTGTACCAGTTAGAATGGAGATTGAACTTGTAGGTGCAATAGCCATTAGATAACCATTTCTCATCCCTTGAGATTTCACCTTAGTTCTTAAGTCATCCCACTCATATGTAGATGCAAAGAGTCCACCACGGTCAACAAGATTTATAACTTCTGCGTTAGCGTGATCCATTGGCATAACACCCTTGCTCCACTGTGAACCTTCAAATTCTGGATAAATACCCTTCTCTAATGCTAAGTCAGAAGATGAAGAGATAGCATTAAAACTAACAGCTTCCATAACTTCATCAACTTTATCAAAGTGTTCTTGAGTTCCCCAAGCTATACCTTTCTCAGCTAGCATCTGAGCCTCACCCATAACACCAAGACCAATAGAACGACTTTTCATGTTAGTACGTTTTACCTTTTCAACTGGGTAGAAATTAAGGTCTATAACGTTATCCAAACAACGAATAGCAATAGGAACTATTCTATCTATTTCTTCTTTTGTATTTATACGAGATAGGTTTACAGATGCAAGATTACAAACAGCAGTATCACCATTGATTTTTTCTTTTTCAACTACATAAATAGGAAGTCCACCAAGATAATCAAGAGCAGTTACTTTTTTTGCAACTTTTTCTATTCCACTATCTAGTTTTACTATTTCATCTTCTTCATAAGAGATGCTATCTCCGTTTTCAAAAATTACTTTTATCTTGTAATGGTTTGGTTTAGTGTTTTGAAATATTTCAGTACAAAGGTTTGAACTTCTAATAACACCAGTATGATTGTTAGGATTTGCACGGTTAGCATTATCTTTAAAACAAAGAAATGGTGAACCTGTTTCAAAGTAAGATGTTAGTATCTTTTTCCAAAGGTTTTTAGCTTTGATTGTTTCTTTTACAATGCTTTCATCTTCTTCTAGTTCTTTATAACATTTGTTAAAATCTTCACCATAAAGTGTTGCTAACTCTTTTGCATCATAAGGATCAAAAAGTGTCCAGATTGCGTCTTCTTCAACTCGTTGCATGAAAAGGTCGTTTAACCACATTGCAGGAAATAGATCATGAGCACGACGACGCTCTTCACCAGAGTTTTTCTTAAGATCTAAAAAGTCATTGATATCAATATGCCATGGTTCCATATAAACAGCAATAGCACCTTTTCTAGTTCCAAGTTGATCAACTGCAATGGCAATGTCATTTGTAATCTTTAAGAAAGGAACAGTTCCACCAGCAGCATTTTTGTGTCCATCAATAAATGAACCCATAGAACGAATACCAGTCCAGTCCCAACCAATACCTCCACCAAACTTAGATAGCATTGCCATCTCTTGGTAAGAGTCAAAGATTCCTTCGATGTTATCCGGAGTAGAACCTATATAACAAGATGAAAGTTGATGTCTTGTTGTTCTTGCATTTGATAGAGTTGGAGTTGCAAGCATAACCTCAAACTGAGATATCATGTTATAGAACTTTATAGCCCACTCATGTTTGTTTTCTTCTCTTTGTGCTAAGAACATAGATATAGCCATAAACATGTGTTGAGGAAGTTCTATAGGGTTGCTATTTCTATCTTTTATAAGATATCTATCATAAAGTGTTTTAACACCTAAATAGTTAAAAAGCATATCTCGTTCAGGTTCAATATGTTTTTCAAGTCTATCTAGGTCATACATATCAGCAAGACCGGTAAGAAGTCTTCCTTCTTTTTCACCTTTTTCAAAATACTTTTTTAAAGAACCATAACCAGTAAAACCATTTACTTGGTGATATAGATTAAACATAAATAATCTTGACGCAACAAATGTCCAGTTAGGAGCATCTATATCTATCTTATCTACAGCAGTTTTAATTAAAGTTTTTTGTATTTCTGCAGATGTTATACCATCGCGAAAGTGAATCTGAGCATCAACTTCAAGTTCACTTTGAGATACATTGCTTAAGTCTTTAACTGCGGCAGAAGTATATTTTTGAATCTTACTAATATCTAATGGTTCTGTTCTTCCATTTCTTTTTATAATTGTTATCATATTTTTTGTCCTGAAAAATAAACTATTGAAGGCATTAAAATCAGCTTCAATAGTTTTGTGGGTATATACGCTAAATGAATTTTATTATCTTTTATTTAAAAACTCTTTTAAATATTGCATCTACATTTTTCGTATAGTAATCATAGTTAAAACATTCACGAATTTCTTTTTCGCTTAGTGATTTTATTAGTTCATCATCAGCTAGTAAGTGATTAAGATATAAAGACTCACCTTTCTCATCTGTAGTTGCTTTACCTTGTTGTATTTCTTGCCAAACTTTCATAGCATTACGCTGAACTATTCTATATGCATCTTCACGAGATACACCTTGAAGAGGAAGTTCTAAAAGAACACGTTGAGAAAAAACAAGTCCACCAGTAAGGTTCAAGTTTTTCATCATGTTCTCAGGAAATACTGTTAGGTTAGCGATTACGTTATTCATACGGTGAAGCATAAAGTCCATTGTAATAAATGCATCTGGTAACCAGAAACGCTCAGTAGAAGAATGGCTAATATCTCTTTCATGCCATAGTGCAACATTTTCCATAGCAGGTGCTGCGTAAGCTCTAATCATTCTTGCTAGACCGGTAATATTTTCAGTAAGAATTGGATTACGTTTATGTGGCATTGCAGAAGAACCTTTTTGACCTTTTGCAAAAAATTCTTCAGCCTCATATACTTCAGTTCTTTGTAAGTGTCTTACTTGAACTGCAAACTTTTCAACAGAAGATGCAAGTAGTGCTAAAGTAGTTGCTAGTCTTGCATAACGATCACGATGTACAACTTGGTTTGAGCAAGGCTCAGATTTTAAGCCAAGTTCTTCCATAGCGTACTCTTCTAGTTCTAGTGGTGCATGAGCGAAATTACCCATAGCTCCAGAAATTTGACCTACTGCAATTACTTCCATAGTCTGTTCTAGGTTTAGAAGGTGACGAGCTACTTCGTCATACCAAACAGCTAAAGTCAAACCAAAAGTGATAGGCTCGCCATGGATTCCATGAGAACGTCCAACCATAAGAGTCATCTTATGTTCCTCAGCACGCTTTTTGATTGATTCCATAAGAGTTTTCACATCATCTATAATAATATTTAAAGAGTCTCTCATTTGAAGTGCAACACCAGTGTCAACTGCATCAGAACTTGTCATACCATAGTGAAACCATCTAGACTCTTCGCCTAAGCTTTCTGATACACTTGTATTAAAGGCTATTAAGTCATGCTTAGTAACTGCTTCAATCTCTTCGATACGTTCTACTGAAAAAGTTGCATTCTTTACAATCTTATCAGCGTCATCTTGAGGAATTTTACCAAGTTTAGCCCAAGCTTTTACAGCAGCCTTTTCTACTTCTAGCCATGCAGCATATCTTGCATGCTGTGTCCATTTTTCTGACATTTCAGGTCTTGAATATCTATCTATCATTTTATAGGTTCCTTATGATTATTATCTTAATGTTTATGCTAGAATTCGAACATAATAAAGTCACTTATTTTACAGAAATTTTTGTAAAAAATTGATTAAATGAGGATTAAATTTTGCCATTTGTAATGAAAAAAATGTTTGCACCAATCAAACAAAAAGCTTTTTTGTATTTAATAAAAGAACTTGAGTATACACAAAAAGAAGCACAACGCTTGATAGCTAAAGGTCGTCTCTTTCAAAATGGAGAACCTATGACTAGAACAGCTGGTGAAATTGAAGGTGAGTTTGAATTTATATATTTTGAACCAATTACAAAAGGTTTAGAAGCTACGGCTATTTATGAAGAGTTTGTAGTTTTTGATAAACCAAGCGGAGTTCTTATTCATCCTCAAAATAGAAAAACTCCCTATTCTCTTATTGATGAATTAAAGTATCAATATGGAAGAGATGCTAACATCGCTCATAGAATTGATCAAGAGACAAGTGGATTAGTTTTATGTGCTAGAAACAAAGAGAGCGAGATAGATATCAAAATGATGTTTGAGCAAAGAGATATGAAAAAGAAATATCTCGCTCTTGTTCATGGAGAGCTAAAAGATGCAATGTGTATAGAAGCTCCACTTCTTAGACGAGAAGATGAAAGTGCAATTGTTAGAATGGTTGTGAAGGTTCATGAAGAAGGTAAAGCTTCTAAGACATATATTAAGCCATTAAAGTATTTTAGTGATAGAAATATGACTTTGGTAGAGTGCTCTCCATACACAGGACGTCAACATCAGATTAGAGTTCATTTGTTTCATGTGAAACATCCAATAGTTGGAGACCCGATTTATGGGCAGACTGAAATAGACATCGTGAGATTTTTAGATAAAGAGTTAGATGCTAAAAAAAGAATAGAACTTGGCGGTGCTTCTAGGTTGCTTCTTCATGCAAATGAATTAGAGTTTGAGTTATACGATAATCAATATCACATAATAAGTAAAGTAGATTTTGAGCAAATATGTTTAGATTCTATGTAAAGCTATTCACAATGTGAATAACATTTTCGAATAATTAAAAGACATTCTATTTACAAAGTAGTATTAGCTTATATATACAGCTTAAAGCCCAAAACATAGGGCTTTAAGCCATGTGAAAGGATTGTGAATTAAGGATACTTTTATATAAAATAATTCTTAAAAAAAGAAAGAATTTAGTAATTTATATAGGCTAAAGCTAAAAGATATTCACAACTTAGAGCAATGTGTGAATAATTCACATTTTACATAAATTTATAAGTTTCTTCTTTTAATTACGCCAATTCCAACAACAAGTGCAATTTCCACCTAAATTAGCTAGCTAATCTTTTACTCATTTCACTGAAAAACACTTCATACGGAGTTTTGTATT
>NZ_JADGFC010000191.1 GCF_016744025.1 Sulfurimonas sp. | reverse complement strand
GTACAAGCCCAATGCTAAGAAAGAAGACCTACAAAGAGCTGTATCTTTAGCAAAAGCTGACCTTATGAGTGAAATGGTTTATGAGTTCACTGAGCTTCAAGGTCTTATGGGTGCTTACTATGCGATAGAGCAGGGAGAGAGTAAAGAAGTTGCTACTGCAATAAACGAGCAATACTTGCCAGATGGTGAAGATAGTGATCTTCCATCAACTCCTATGAGTGCTATTGTTGCAATGAGTATTAAACTAGATACTCTTTTAGCTCTGTTTAGTATCAACCAAATTCCTACTGGTTCTCGTGATCCATTTGCTCTTCGTCGTGCAGTGAATGGTCTTATTAAAATTGTTAGTAAGTATAACTTAAAATTCAATATAGAAAAAGATTTAGAAGTGTTATTCAGTGAGTATGAAAAATTTAGTCCTGATTCTTTTAAGTTTAAACTTTCAAAAGAAGATTTAAAAAGATTTTTTCGTGAACGTATTAAACAATATTATAAAGTAAACCCTTCTGTAATTGAAGCTGTTCTTGCATCTGGTGAAAGAGAAATAGTTGCTATGGGTGAAAAGATTGAAGCTTTAGATGCAATAGTAAATGCTGAAGGTTTTAGTGAGTCTTTTTCTACATTTAAACGTGTTGCAAACATAACTAAAGATATCGACCTATCTCAATATATGAGTGTAGATGTTAAGCTTTTTGAAGATAAGTCAGAAGAAGAATTATATGCTTCTTACAACGGCGTTGCATCTAAATCTTACGATTCATACGAAGAAGAACTAGATGCACTTCTAGGTCTTAAACCACAACTTGATAAATTCTTTAAAGATGTAATGGTAAACACTGAAGATGAAGCTGTTAAAAATAACAGAAAATCTTTAGTAGCATCTATTTATAAAAGTATCTTGAATATTGCAGATATCAAAGAAGTTAGTGTTTAATCTAGTAGATTTTGACTACGTCAACGAAAAAGATAGGAAACTTACAGAGCTTTTCCTATCTCCTAAAACCACCACAAAAAAATATATCCTTGGTATAAATAAACTCTCAAAATCAATCTTAAAACATATAGAAGTAGATGGTATTATAGATGACTTTAGTAGAGTTCAAAAATCTCGTAAAAAATCTGTTCTTAGTATTGATGAAGTTCCTAAAGACTCTATTATACTTTCAGCCTCAATAGGAAGCCCATTAGAGGTTAAAAATACCCTAGATGCAAGAGGTTATACAAATTTTAACTACTTATCGTTTTACAGGTACTCAAAACTTGATTTAGCCGAGCCTCCTTTTATTCTTGATTTTGAAGATGATTTTACTCAACATCATGATGATTATGCTTATCTTTATGACTTACTCGAAGATGCAGAGTCTAAAGAAGTTTTTACAAAAGTGCTTAATTTTAAAATATCGTTTGACTTAGACTTTATGCAAGGTTTTACAAATAATCATGAAGAACAATACTTTGATAAAGAGATTATTCCTGAGATAAAAGATATCTGCTTTGTTGATGGGGGAGCATATGTCGGTGATACTCTTCCTCAGATTATTAAAAACTTTGCAGACTATAAAAAAATCTATGCAATTGAGCCAAATAACTTGCATATAAATATAGCTAAAAGAGATTTCGGTGATGTGAGAGACATAGAATTTGTAAACTGTGGTTTAGGCTCATCAAAAGAGATTACTACTTCAAGTATAGATGCAAATCAAAACAATTGCGACCACAACTATCATGCGACAAATATAGATACAATCGACAATATCGTAAAAGAAAAAGTAGACTTTATAAAGTTAGATATCGAAGGTGCTGAACAAGAAGCAATAGATGGTGCAAAAGAGACTATAAAGAAGTATAAACCTATCTTGGCTATCTGCATCTACCATAAAGCAGAGGATTGGTATAAGATACCTCAAAAGGTCTTAGATATAGAGAGTGAGTATAAGGTTTACTTGCGACACTATATGGAAGGTATATTTGAGACTGTTATGTACTTTATACCAAGTAATTACAAAGGTGATGGCTCACCTGTGTAATAACCTTGGGAATAATCAATCTTCATCTCTTTTACTTTTTTTAGAACTGCTTCATTATGTACATATTCTGCAATAGTTTTACGATTGAGTTTTTTTGCAAAATCAATTATAAGTTCTACCACTAGTTGAGAACTTTCATCTTTATCTATATTTATAATTAATGAGCCATCAATTTTTATATAATCAGCATCCAGTTTCATAAGATAAGCAAAATTTGAATAACCAGTACCAAAGTCATCTATAGAAATTCTGCACCCATAAGATTTCATTTCTTGAATAAAATTAGTGACTTCATCAAAATTTTCTATACCTTCTGATTCTACTATCTCAAATACAAGTTGATTGGCAATATCATATTCTCTAATCTTCTCCCTTATATAGTTAAGTATATCTTCATTTATAATATCTTGAATTGTTAAATTAATAGAAAAACTTGCGTTATTTGAACTAAAGTGGCGAAAAGATTTCTCTATAACTATCTTAGTAAAAGTAGAGTAAAGTCGTGATTTTTTTGCTATTTCAAGAAAATAATATGGTGATATTACACTTCCATCATCATCAATCATTCTCACTAAACACTCATACTTTTTTTCCCTTGTATTGCAAAGTGAAACAATAGGTTGGGCATAGACAACAATCCTATCATCCTGAATAGCTTTTTTGATTTTTGTGACCCATTTACGATTTTGATCAAAGTTATTCATAATTTCAGTATTTAAATCGTAACAAACAATATCCTGATTAGTTTCATGGGCATGATGTAGGGCTTTTTCTGCATTTACATATATGTTTTTTTGACCTTTTGCTATTCCTATCGTTATTGTTACATCAAAATTATCATTGTCTATTTTAAAACTGTTATGATCAAAGTAAGTCTCAACTGATTTACACATATCTATAAAATCTCTAAGAGAAGTGGGCCCTTGGTAAAGAAAGGCAAATTCATCGCTTGAGACTTTAAACAACTGAATCTTTTTTATATGAATAAGTTCTTTAAGTGATTTTGCTACTTCAATAATCAACTTTTCTCCATACTGAGTACCGTAAAAATCGTTAATTGATTGAACCGCATTTATCTGAACAATAGCAAGTTTTATGTCATCTTTATTTAGTTCTATTACTTCTATCAATTTAATACGATTGGGTAAACCTGTGCGTATATCTGTTGTCTGTTTTAAAATTAGTTTTTCTTTATTAATAAGGTCTGTTACATCTGAACGAATAGACATATACTCTTTAACAATGTTATTATTATCACGTATAGGAACAATAGTGCTATTTACATAATAGTCTGTTCCATCCTTTTTCCTATTTCTAATAATACCTTTCCAAATTTTTTGGCTTTTAATTGTTTTCCATAAATCTTTAAATAGTGATGGATGATTTTCTGGATGTCGGATAAGATTGTGAGACTTACCGACAAGCTCTGAAAAGTCATATCCAGAGATATTACAAAACTCATCATTTACAT
>NZ_JADGFC010000190.1 GCF_016744025.1 Sulfurimonas sp. | reverse complement strand
CTTCTAAATCGTTATCTTTTTCATCTACTATTTCATTTTTATAATCATTATATGATTCTAAAAATTGATTATATTTTTCATCAAAAGGCGTTCCAATCCCAAAATATATAAAGATAGGAGACACTTTTAAATCTATCAATTTAATTATCAGATCAGAGCTTAGTGATCTTTTGTTTACATTTATATTGTTTAAAGCAGCCGGTGAAATTTCTAACATACTTGAAAAATCTTTTTTAGAACAACCTATATAATTTCTTATTTTTTCGATTCTTTGAAATGCATTATCATGCGATAAATTTACTTTCATTTATTTCCTTCTTAATCAAAATAAACTAGAAGTTTATAATAATACAATTAAAATAAACTTAATTAAGAAATATCAAAGAGTACTTTTAGTATAATTTCTTATACATAAAATAAACTATAGGTATTTTATGTATAAGAAATTAAGTTGCAAACTCACCCGATCGCCAAATCAAATAGTGAGCTTGCGTGTCACACTAGCGACTCCGACATAATATCGAAATATAGTTTAAGAGTCTTTTAAGCATAGGAGTAAATATGCAAACTCGAGAACTATATGTCTCACTTTTTGCAAAAAAAGTAGAAACACCAGAGGAATTTATAAATCAAATTACTGATGCTAATCATCTATTTTATGCAGCTGCACGTGAATATGTCGCTGAAATATTAAGCAGAGATACAAGCTGGCAGTGGCTATCTTATCGAGTCGATGATTTTGGGAATGAAGTTGAAAAAATTGTAGCAAAAAAAGTACAAAAATGGTTATTTCGAGCAATTTTACAAGTTGGTAAAATGCCGATTTGTAATGTTGAAAGTACTATTAAATGGCTATTTAATAGGATGATTAGCGAGTATAAAAATCTTTTTGATGAGCGTTCTCGTAATTATTTAAATATTGCAAAAAGTGATAATGAGCTCAAGTTGCAAGTGCTTAAAAAAATGGAAGAATAAAATGAGTAATTTTATACCAAATTCTTTCCAGATTCCAAATATTATTATTGATGAGTATCTTCATACTCTATCTGATTTTGAGCTTAGAGTTTACTTAATTATAATAAGAAAAACAAAAGGTTGGCATAAAGAAAAAGACAACATTGCCATATCACAATTTATAAAACTCTTAAAAATAAAGGACCCTCGTACAATTAAAAAAGCTATAAAAGGCCTTGTTAAACTCAATTTAATCAAAAAAATTGAAAATGTTGGAAAAGAGAGCACTTTTAGTATTAATTTAGATTTTAACCCCATACATGCTGATGTAGTGGGGCATGAGCATGTACCCCCTACATGCTCATGCAATAACCCCATACATGCTGATGCAGGGGGACCCCCTACATCATTATGTACCCCACAAAGTAACAATAAAAACAATAAACAAACTACCACTACAAGTAGTAGTAAAAAAAATAAATTACTAGAAGAGTGGCTTACTCAAAAGTCAAAAAATAAACTAAATCCAAGTGCGTACAAAGCCGACCTTGTTAAAAAATTAAAAGAAAAATCTGTAATTGATGAATATAACTCTTGGCATGAAACTAAATTTTACCAAGATGCATTAGAAAGTGCCAGAGGTAAAACAATACAAACAGCAAATGGAATTAAAACTATTTTAACAGTTGAGCCTAAAGATGGAAAATTGCATGTATTTTTCAAAGAAGGCAGCTTTGCCATAATACCAAACATAACAGCTCTAGAAAAAATAACAAAGGCTGCGTCATGAGTGATTTACAAATTATTTTATCTGAGATCTCATCGCTAAAAAAACAACTTGATATATTTGTTCCAGACCTTACTCTTGAAAAAGAAGTCATTCATTTTCTTGCAAAGGACAAACGCACCTTCAAACGATATCTCGATGAGAACTATCTGGAGGAAGGAATCCATTATTATAATGATTATAATAAGCGAGTGTATATTCCTGATGCTATTGTTGCTTTTAAAAAATCAGGTTGCCGTCCACCAATAACTAATCCTGAATCTCAGGCTGTATTGAAGAAGCTTGGGCTTTAAAGACTGATTTTGTATTTTTATGATATACTCAGTTGTTATATATAATTTTAAGGAGTTTTTATGTCTGTTATAGAACTTATCAAAAAAGTAGAAGTTGCTGATAGAAAAAGAACAAAAAAAGACAGTTTTAAACTTCTTGTAAAAGCTAAAATTCTTGATAAAGATGGATGCTACGATACTCGTTTTTTTTCCGAAAATACGGTTAAAAGAAGTAGATTAAGCAAAAGAGTTTCTTAGGTGTACACAACCAAACCAACATTTGTATATGGGTTTCATGGACTTGATGAAACAATTGCTAGAAAGATTCTTAATCAAGATTGTGATTTTCAATTAAGCAATAATAATTATGATTGGCTTGGTGATGGTGTTTATTTTTGGGAAAATAATTATGAACGTGCAAAGCAGTATGCAATTGAAGCTTCTAAAAGAAAAGGTTCTACTATCAAAAAACCATTTGTTTTAGGTGCAGTATTGGACCTTGGTAATTGTCTTGATTTGCTTGATCAAAAATATCTTGATTTTTTAGCACTTGCATATGAAAAACTAGAGTACCATACAAAGGAAGAAAATCTACAATTACCCACTAATGGTTCATTTGGAAAAGATGATTTTGATTTTAAAAAAAGAGAACTTGACTGTGCAGTAATTCGTTATGCACATGAATTAGCAAATGAAGTTGGTGAAAAATTTGATTCAGTAAGAGCAGCTTTTTGGGAAGGAGAACCTTTATATAAAGGTTCTGGATTCAAGAGAGAGAATCATATCCAAATAGCAATTTTAAATAAGAACTGCATTAAAGGTGTATTTTTACCTAGAGATAAAAAATGAAATCAAAAGATATTATGCCAAGATTTTTAAAGTACTTTTTAAGAGGTATAAAAAATTTTGTTGCCATTGGTGTCCCTGATTTTCAAACTAACAATCAATTTGAAGATATGCAAAATATCTCGAACGATTTTAAAATTTCATACGACAGGATAGTTTGCAATGCCTCACAAAAAGCCATACAAGAACAAAAAAACTTAATAATTAATAATGTTCACATTAAGTAGAAATTTAACATGACGGAAGCATTTCTAAAACCCACAATATTGACATGTAGAAATGAAAAGTTAATTATAGAAGCTTTTTCAGAAAAAAATCTAAATAAAATCAAAGAATTCAATAGAAACAAAAGAACAAAACTCAAAAGAATTTCTAATAGACTACTTTGTGTTAATGATATTTTTTTATTCTTGGATTGAGAAAAATAGTGTGCCAGATTTGTGCCAAAAAATGTTTTAAAATGCTACATTTTAGCGGTTTTTTATACATTTAAAAAGGAATATAGCCTCTATATAAAGGGTTTAGTACTAAAGTATGGATAATCATAATATACTCTTATCTTCATTGAAATCCTTATATGTTATAATGCTATATGAAAACAACATATTACTATAATTCACCTATTGGGACTATAAAGTTA
>NZ_JADGFC010000189.1 GCF_016744025.1 Sulfurimonas sp. | reverse complement strand
GAGGTTTGAGTAAAAGCTTGAAGTTAAATTTAGTAGATTATTATTTGGTCAATTATCAAAAAAAGCGAGTTTTTAAACCCCCGTTTTTTTAATTAAGTCCTTCTTTAGAACTTTTTCTTAGAGGGTAAATACGATGTTTCTCTTTTGCTATGCTTTCTTTTGAGTCTAGTTTTGCTTTTTCTAAAGCGTGAGTAGTTATATCTTTAGTACTTCCACCTGATTTTACAGGTATTTTACTATTTGTTTGTCCCGGCTCACTGAGAATAAGCGCAACACCTTTGTCTGTTTTACATCCATCGGTACGAAGAAGGTAGTTTTTTCCTGAGTTAGAGACATTAGTTTCTGTTACAGCAGAGCTTATAGCTACAACTTTTGTACAAGGACCACCATTAGTGCTAGGATTTGGACAGTCTTTTATAGCAGCGTCTAGAAAGTCTTTATCATAAAGAGGTTTTTTACCTCCTATTACATGGTTTGGTACACTAGATTTTAAAATGACCTTTCCACCATGTTCACATTTTATGACGCCACTTTCTACTACTATAAATTCATTGCCCATACTTTACCTTTATTTTTACAATCTAACCATAATAGTTAAATAGTATTAATATATAATTAATAGTATTTGCATGTAGTCTTAAAAACATATTTTGTAACTTAATAACACGTTTTATCTTTTAGTTTATCTCAACTAATATCAAAATATTCCTAAATATTTTTTTTGATAGTGTAAAATATATCCATTCATAAATATGCAAGGATTTTTTATGCAAAAGTTATCTCTACTTTCAACTTCGCTACTACTTCTAAGTAGTTCACTTTTTTCTTCAACTCTAAGCACAAACCCTACTAGTTCATCACTCATTGTTTACAATGGTGGTATTGGACTTGTTCATGAAGAGAAAAAACTAAGTATCAAAAAAGGCGATAAACAAATAGTCTATAAAGGTGTGGCAAGCAGTATTGAGACTGACTCTGTTAATGTTGTACTTCCTAAGTCAGTTACACTTTACTCTCAACAATATCGTTTTGACAAACTAACTATGTTTAAACTTCTAGATGCACACATAGGCAAAAAAGTGAAAGTGAAAAATCAAGAAGTACAGCTTCTTTCTCATAATGGATCAAATGCTCTTGTTAAAGATGCTAAGAGTGAAATAATTTCCGTACACAGTAAAGATATCATCTTTAAAACTATTCCTGAGTCACTTATAACAAAACCTTCTCTTGTCTGGAATATAGATGCAAAGAAGAGTATAGATGCAAAGATGGATATCGACTATCTTATTAGTAACTTATCTTGGAAGAGTGACTACATCTTAAATCTTCATGGAAATAAAGCAAATCTAACTGGTTGGATAACTATAAACAACCGCTCAGGAAAAGCATATAAAGATACAAATCTTCATGTATTAGCTGGAGATATAAATAGAGTAAAAAAAACAGAACCAAGACCTTCATACAGGTACAAACAAGTCATGTCAGTGATGGATAGTGCTCCTGAAGTTACTCATAAAGCATATGAAGGGTATCATTTTTATACAATTCCTTTTAAAGTAAATCTAGCTAACAATGAAAAAACTCAGATAAAGTTTATCACTCAAAATGACATCGAAATCAAACGCAGATATTCAGCAACTACATCTAACCCTTTATATCTTCACTCCAAAAAAAAGCATAGTGTTACTCAGTTTATAGATATAAAAAAACTTCCCCTTCCTCTGCCAAAAGGTATCGTAAGAACTTACTCAAAACTAAACTCTAGTAATATTCTATTAGGTGAGAGTTCTATCTCTCATACACCAAAGAACACTCCTATAAATCTAACACTTGGTAAGAATTTTGATATTAAAGTTAAAGAAACAACACAAAAACGCTCTGATTCAAAAAAATATCTAAGTTCTACAATTCTTTACACTTTAAAAAACACTTCAGATAAGAAAAAGACATTAGAACTTTTAATACCATTTAACAAAAATGATACAAGTACTATTGAAACATCAAAGAAGTACAAGTTTAAACAAGGGAATAAACTATCATTTAAAATAATTTTAGATGCTAATAAAACAGAAGTTTTTCAAATATCATTTAGAAGCAAAAGGTAAAATTTGGTAAAATACGAGAACTATGAGTTTACATGAAATAAAAAAGCAGAAGTTGTTACAAGAACCCTTGGACGCTGATGCTCAAAAGCTTGCTCGTGCCATTTATAACACTCACCTGGAGAATAATAACGATCTCTTTATGAGAATCAAAATAAAAAGTATTTTGACTCTTTTAAACCTCCAGTCAAGTAACGAAGCCATAAAGTATGTAAGGTTTCTTTTTGAAGAGTTAAATGAGCCTTTGTGTGTCAAAAATTTTAAATACTATTCAAAAACATATCCTATGAGATTTGTTGTATTTTGTAGTTATAAAATTAAAGACGAAACAATAGAGATAATGCTTAGTGAAGAATTTTTACATGTAGAAGATGAGTATATGTTAGACCCATTTTTAAAAGGATAAGTGTTGGCAAAGAAATATGTGATACTGGATACAGAGACTACAGGCGTAGGTGAGAATGATAGAGTAATACAACTAGGTTATGTAGTTTTAGGTGCAAAAGATATAGAGGTACATAATGAGTTTTACTCATCTGAGATTCCTATTGGTTTTGGAGCGATGGAAGTTCATGGAATAACTCCTGATATGCTTGAAAACAAGCCTGCTTGTACAGATAGTGTTGCATATAAAAGACTTTGTGAGTTAAATACAAATGAAAACTATATGATTATCCATAATGCTCCATTTGACTTAGGCATGCTTGAAAAAGAAGGCTTCAATACTCAGATGAAAGTTATAGATACTCTAAGAGTTGCTAAACATATTTTACCTGATGAAGATGCACATAGACTTCAGTACTTTCGCTATAAAATGGGACTATATAAAGATGAGCAAAAAGAA
Organism: Sulfurimonas sp.; assembly: GCF_016744025.1. GTDB lineage: Bacteria > Campylobacterota > Campylobacteria > Campylobacterales > Sulfurimonadaceae > Sulfurimonas. The sequence continues at coordinate 557 of NZ_JADGFC010000189.1, read as the reverse complement.
GCAGATGCCTTAGGTGTAGTGGTAAAAGCTCACGATGCTATCGGTGATGTTTTAGTTTTAAAATTATTTTTGACAAAACTTAGAGAAGCTGTCTCAGCTGCATATCCAGGTGAGAATCCAGTTGATAAAATGGTTGACCTGACAAATACTCCTATCCTTGTAACATCGTTTAGATTTGGAAAGTATAAGGGTAAAACTCTTGCAGAAGTTGCATCTTCAGATGCAGGCTATCTTAGATGGATGCTAACTAGTATGGAAAATCTTGATGAAGATATGCGTTATTCTATAAATAAGGCTTTAGGAGCTTAGTTAGCTCCTTTTACAACTATCCCTTAGTTGTATGCTCAAAAACTCCGTTAAAGTTCTCCGGTGGCGTTTCTATATAGTGTAAACAACGCTCAATATAAATATCATATATCCTAAGGTTACTCTTAGCCTCTAAATCATTTAGTTTTTTAAATATCGCCAATTCCAACAACAAGTGCAATTTCCACCTAAATTAGCTAGCTAATCTTTTACTCATTTCACTGAAAAACACTTCATACGGAGTTTTGTAT
>NZ_JADGFC010000037.1 GCF_016744025.1 Sulfurimonas sp. | reverse complement strand
CTATAAATATGATTAAAATCATTTTTTAGCTTTCATTTGATTTACGAAATATAATAAATATATAATATTAACATATATGAGTATATTTATTATAACATCTATAGATATTAAAATGTATATTAATAAATTATGCAAGATATAACATTATTTTAGGTATAATCGCGAAAATTTTTCACATAAACTTAGAAGTATTTGATGCTTCTTTACAAAGTTTGAAAATTATCTATGGAGAAGTATTAATGCAAAAGATTAGAAACATCGCAGTTATTGCCCATGTTGACCACGGTAAAACTACATTAGTTGATGGACTACTAGAACAGTCAGGTACATTTGGTGCTCACGAAGCACATGATGAAAGAGCTATGGATAGTAATGATTTAGAAAAAGAACGTGGTATTACGATTCTTTCAAAGAATACAGCTATTCGTTATAAAGATCACAAAATTAACATTATTGATACACCAGGTCACGCTGACTTCGGTGGTGAAGTTGAACGTGTTCTTAAGATGGTTGATGGTGTTTTAATCCTTGTTGATGCTTATGAAGGTGTTATGCCTCAAACTAAGTTTGTTTGTAAGAAGATGCTAGCACTTGGTAAAATGCCAATTGTTGTAATCAATAAAATTGATAAGCCTTCTGCTGATTGTGATCGTGTTGCTGATGAGATGTTTGACCTTTTCGCAGATATGAATGCTACAGATGAGCAACAAGATTTTCCTATTATTTATGCTGCTGCTCGTGATGGTATCGCTAAACTAGATATGGCTGATCCTGATGGAGACTTCGGATGTATTTTTGAAACAATTTTAAGTCATGTTCCAGAACCAGAAGGAGATGCTGCTAACCCACTTCAATCACAAGTTTTTACACTTGATTATGATAACTATGTAGGTAAAATCGGTATTTCTCGTATCTTTAATGGTACTGTAAATAAAGGTGACAACATTATGCTTGCAAAAGCTGATGGCGAACTTGTTAAGGGTAAAATCTCTAAACTAATTGGTTTCCATGGTCTTAATCGTATGGAAATTGAACAAGCTGAAGCAGGTGACATCGTTGCATTTGCTGGTATGGAAACTGTTGACGTTGGTGATACTGTTTGTGATCCTGTTAATCCTGTAGCACTTGACCCAATGCACGTTGAAGAACCAACTCTTACAGTTGTATTTGCTGTTAATGATTCTCCACTAGCAGGTAAAGAAGGTAAGCACGTAACAAGTAATAAGCTTCGTGAGCGTTTAGAGTTTGAAATGAACACTAACGTTGCAATGAGACTTGAAGTTGTTGGTGAAGGTAAGTTTAAAGTTTCAGGTCGTGGTGAACTTCAAATTACTGTACTTGCTGAAAATATGCGTCGTGAAAACTTTGAGTTCTCAATCTCTCGTCCAGAAGTTATTGTTAAAGAAGTTGAAGGTGTTAAGTGTGAGCCATTTGAGCATTTAGTTATTGATGTTCCTGAAGATTTATCTGGTGGTGTTATTGAGCGTCTTGGTAAAAGAAAAGCTGAAATGAAATCAATGCTTCCAATGGGTTCAGGTTTCCAAAGAATCGAGTTTGAAATTCCAGCTCGTGCTCTTATTGGTTTCCGTGGTCAATTCCTAACAGATACTAAAGGTGAGGGTGTTATGAATCATTCTTTCTTAGAATTCCGTCCATATAGTGGTAGTGTTGATTCTCGCTCTTACGGTGCTCTTGTTTCTATGACTCCAGGTTCTACTTTAGCATTCTCACTATTTGGTATTCAAGACCGTGGTGTTCTTTTCATCGGTGTTCAAACTGAAGTATACGAAGGTATGATTATTGGTGAACATTCACGTCAAAATGACTTAGTTGTTAATCCTATTAAAGGTAAAGCTCAGTCAAATGTTCGTTCGTCTGGTGCTGATGAAGCTATTAAGCTTATTCCACCTCGTGACATGTCATTAGAGCGTGCTCTAGAGTGGATTGAAGATGATGAACTTCTTGAAGTTACTCCTAAATCAGTTCGTATTCGTAAAAGATTTTTAACTGAAAACGAAAGAAAGAGAAATTCTCGCAAGTAGAGTCTTCTCTCTTGCATATACATATAAATATGTATATGCAAGAACTTTTTATCTAAAACACTTCATTTCCCCCCCCCCTTTTATTTACTAACATTCTAAACTTTATTACTAACAAAGTCAATATATTCTTTTTATTATATGATAATGACTATCAATATAATAATACTTTAAGCTTATAAAGTATAGAATTCTAATAACAATTATCAAAAAGGAGTTTAAATGTCTATTTTACTTATTGGTGGTGATAAGGTTAATAATATAACTGAGTTACTAAAGTCACTTGGAGCAACGAAAACAACTCATTGGGATTCAAGAAAAAATTCTACTTCACATAAAAAGATACCTGCTAATACAGATGCAGTGATTATGTTAACTGATTTTTTAAAACACAATTCTATGAGTTATTTTAAAAAATCAGCTAAAAAACAGAGTATTCCTTTGATATGTACACGTAGAGGTTGTGCTAGTGTAGAGGCAGAATTTAGCAAGTTTATGGAGGAAAAAAATGTTTGAGTTAAATAATAAACAATCTATTAAAAGGTTTACAGGCAAGCCTTGTTAGTAAATCTAAATATATAATGTTAAGGAGTTAAATGAAATAAAGAAAAAATAAAATATATATGAATGCACTTTAAGGGTGTTATATTTTTATATATCTATGAAGAGTTAGATTTAAAAATCTATCTGGTATATAATGTAATTAAAAAAAATTCTAGTAATAAATTTTCAAATAGACCTACCTACTATATGATAGTAAGTAGGTCTATTCCTCTTCTAATATTAAGTTAAATACTTTTTATTAAATCTTAACTTTTTGCAAATACTTAGTCATATCTTCTATTGAGAGCGGATGTGAATAGAGATAACCTTGGATAAATCTACAACCATTCTCTAATATAAAATTTCTCTGCTCATTACTCTCTACACCCTCCGCAATAACTTTTAGGTTTAAACTATCACAAAGACTGATAATAGTTTTTGTAATCGCTGCATCTTCAGTATCTAAGGGTAAGTCTTTTATAAATGATCTGTCAATTTTTAGTTTATTTATAGGAAGTCTTTTGAGGTAAGCTAGTGAAGAGTATCCTCTCCCAAAATCATCAATTGCAATTGATATTCCCATATTACTTATTTTTTGTAGAGTTTCTATAGAAGATTCAGGGTTACTCATAATCTGGGTTTCTGTTAGCTCAAATTCTATATTATTGTATGAGCAGTCTTCATAATCAAGAATATTTTCAACAAACTCTACAAAATCATCTTCTTCAAGTTGTTTAATTGCAAGGTTTAGAGCAAGTTTTCCAGGATTTAGACCAGCTTCATTCCATTTTTTAAATTGAGTAAGTGCTTTTTTCATTACTATTCTATCTAACTCAACTATCATATCTGTGCTTTCAGCAAGAGGAATAAATTTATCTGGATATATAAGTCCCATTGTAGGATGCTCCCATCTAACAAGAGCTTCCATTCCAACTAATTTATCCTCTTTAGAATTCATTTGAGGTTGGAAATATACAACTAGTTCATCTTCTTCAAGTGCTTTTCTAAAAAGACTCTCTCAAAAGCTCTTTCAGTCATTGCCTCATCATAGAAACAATATGTATTTCTTCCATCACCCTTAGCCTTATACATAGCTGCATCTGCATTTTTTAAAAGTGTTGAAGCTGTATTTCCATCATTTGGATAGACTGAAACACCTATACTCATACTTACATATAATATTTGTCCATCTATTTGCATTGGCTCTTTTAGAGTTTGCATCTCACCCGTGATAATATCTGAGATATTTTTTATATCTGTAATATCATTAAGTATGATACAAAACTCATCTCCACCAAGTCTTGATAGAGTGTCGGATTTTCTCATATCCTTTTTCATTCTACGGCTTACTTCAACTAAAACTTTATCGCCTATGTCATGACCTAAAGAGTCATTTATCTCTTTAAAATTATCTAAGTCTATAAAAAGTATGGCTACTTTATTATTATATCTTTGTGCTAAGTTTATTGATTGTTGAAGTCTATCCATAAATAAGATTCGGTTTGGTAGGTCAGTTAGTGAGTCATGGTTAGCTTGGTATTCTAACTGCTCTCTTTGTTTATCAAGTATTTTAAGACTTTTTTTAAAGTCTAGTTGTATTTTTTTAAGATTTGTTATATCACGACCAGTCCCGACTGTTCCGATGACATTGTTATCTATGTCATAAAAAGGTGCTTTAAATACTTCTAAGTATAATAGCTCACCTTTTATATTTCCATATTCTTCAAATTTCATAGCTTTTTTATTAGTAATTACATCATCATCACTAGTAAGACACAAGCCACCAAATGTATGCCAATCTGGTTTGTCTTTATTTGCCTCTATTTCTCTTAACCCAAAAAAAGAATCATTTTTCCCTATTGGTTCTTGAGTGTCTTTTGCCATTAAAAGACCATCACAAATTGCTTTATTTGCATAAAGGTAATTACCCTTTATATCTTTAACCCACAACATATCTGGGAGTTGTTGGGTTAAAAGTTTTAATAATTCTGAGTTGTGGTCTTTAAGGTCTAATAGTTTAAATGGCATATACTATCCTCTACATATATTAAATATAGATTCTACAACAATTATTTTAAATTAAACTATTTTTATATTACAGTGTTATTAAAATCTTTTCTTATAACCATGGCAATATGGTAAAGAACCTTTTTTATCGTAATAGTTCTGATGACCTTCATCTGCTTTATAAAATTCTTTTTTATCAAATATCTTTGTTACTACATCAAAACCATTTTTTTCAAGCTGAGCTATAAGTTTACGAATTGTATTTTTCTCATTTTCATTGTTTACAAAAATAGCTGATAAATACTGTGAACCTATATCTGGACCTTGACCATTTGTTTGAGTTGGATCATGAATTTCAAAGAAAGTTTTTGCAACTTGCTCATATGATACTTTACTTTTATCATAGATAACTTCAACAGCTTCTAAGTGACCAGTTTTTCCACTTACAACATCATAGTAACCAGGATTTTTAACATGTCCACCCATAAAACCTGAGTGTACTTCTTTTACACCATCTAGTTTTTCTAAGTAGTACTCAACTCCCCAAAAACAACCACCTGCAAAATATGCATAACTCATTGTATCATCCTTAGCATCTGGAGTTGTATCTAGTTTTAATGAGATAGAGTTTATACAGTGTCTAGTATTTTTATCAGTAAATCCTTCACCTTCAAAAACATGACCTAAGTGCCCACCACAGTTTGCACATACTATTTCTACTCGTCTTCCATCAGCATCTGGAATTCTTTTTACAGCACCTTTTATAGCATCGTCAAAACTTGGCCATCCACAATTTGAGTCGAACTTGTCGTTTGATTTATAAAGTGGATTGTCACAAATCTTACATGTGTAAGTTCCATTTGATTTTTCACTGACATATTTACCTGTGTAAGGTGACTCTGTACCTTTGTGAATAAGTACATTTTTTTCTGCTTCACTAAGTTGATCTATTTTTCCCTTCCAGGGCTTTAAATCCATTGCATTCATAGTAGTAATTAATAGCATGAAAGATAGAAACATTTTCATACTTATCTCCTTTTATTTTATTTGTCCGATAAAGGAACACGTCCCTTTATCTTCACTTACGCCGTTGAGGCGACTAAAGTTAGTATATATGTTTATTATAAGGACTTTAGGATTAAACAAACTCATTAAAATAAGTTACGATTCTTTCTTCAAGCCAGTATTTAGGTTTTAAGAGACTCCCCTCTATAAAACCTACATGTCCACCATGTTTAGATACTTCAAGTTTTACATACTCTGATAGTTCATCTTTAGAGGGAAGTATTTTTGGTGTAGTAAAAGGATCATCAAGAGAGTGAATAACAAGTGTGTTAGTTTGTATATGTTTTAAAAACTGTTTCGAGCTTGATTTTTTATAGTAATCTTTTGCAGATGCAAAGCCGTGAATGGGAGCAGTATAAGCGTTATCAAACTCGTAAAATGTAGATAAGTTTTTAACATCTTTTTTATCTAAGTTAATTAGAGATTTCATGTCGTGCATCTCATACTTTAACTCAAGTGATTTATTTAAATCTTTTAGAAGTAGATGCTGGTAAAGTCTTGAAAAACCACTGTTCATTTTCTCTGAACAAACATCTAATTGAAGTGGTGCAGATACAGAAACAGCGGCTGTAAATGAAGATAAACTTCCAGTTTCTCCGAGTAGCTTGAGTAAAACATTGCCTCCTAAAGAGTACCCAACTCCAAAGATTTTAGAGTCATTATATTTTTCTATCAGACTCTTTATAAACTCCATTGCATCATCAGTTTTACCGCTGTGGTAAGAGTTTGGCTTTTTATTCATAATGCCAGAAGAGCTACGAAAATGTACAACTACACTGTCATATCCATTTTTGTGTAACTCACTCATAGTCCCTTGTATATATGGTGACTTATAAGAACCCGTGAGTCCATGAAATAGTAAAACAATGGGTTTGTTCCTTGTTTTATCTCTTTTGTTATACCAGTAACACTCTATAAAATCACCATCACTAAGTTCAAATTTTTCTATGTCAAAGCTGTGAGTAGGAATTTTTCTAAATAGAGATGAATAAAGAGTTTGGACATGTTTGTTTTTTAGTAAAAAAGAAGGTTTAAATAACTTGTTCATAATGAAATAATATCTAAAGTTTATGAAAAGAAAATATTGAGATGATATAATCATAGAATTAATAAAAATTGGTAGGTTGTTATGAAAAGAAAAAATATATATAATCCAAATTCAACAGAAAATGTAAATGACAGAAAAGTATTTGGTGGAGACCCAACAGGTATTTTTGAGTTAAATAACATCAAGTATCAGTGGGCATACAATCTTTGGGAAGTGATGCTAAATAACACTTGGTTCCCAAAAGAAGTTGATATGACTCGTGATGTTAACGACTACAAAAATTTAACTGAAAATGAAAAGACAGCTTATGATAAAGCACTTTCACAATTAATCTTTATGGACTCATTACAAACTAACAACCTTATTGATAATGTTAATCCATATGTAACTTCTCCAGAGATTAATCTAATTTTAGTTCGTCAATCATTTGAAGAAGCACTTCATTCACAATCTTACGCCGTAATGGTTGATAGCATCTCAACAAATTCTGAAGAAATTTATGAGCTTTGGCGACGTGATATGATGCTAAAAAACAAGAATGATGCAATCGCATCTGTATATCAAGAGCTTGCGGCCAACCCTACTGAGCACAACTTTGTAAAAGCTTGTTTTGCAAATCAAATCTTAGAAGGCATTTACTTTTATAGTGGATTTACTTACATCTATACTCTTGCTCGTTCAGGTAAGATGCTAGGAAGTGCACAGATGATTCGTTTTATCCAAAGAGACGAAGTTACTCACCTTGTACTTTTCCAAAACCTTATCAATACTCTTAGAAAAGAGAGACCAGACCTTTTTACAGATAAGTTAAAAGAAGAAGTAATCGCCATGTTTAAAGAGGCAGTTAAGCTAGAGAGTGAATGGGGTAAATATATTACTCAAGGTCAAATTCTTGGACTTACGGATGATATTGTAGTTGAGTACATTAAATTCTTAGCAGATGAAAGACTTAATGCTGTTGGATTTGAGAAACTTTACAATGTCCAAAATCCAATCAAATGGGTTGATGACTTTGCAAAATTTAATGATCAAAAAACTAACTTCTTTGAAGGAACTGTAACTAACTACTCAAAAGGTAGTCTTAGTTTCGATGACGACTTTTAGTCCTTCTTTTTTATTCTTACCCAGAAATTATTTTCTGGGTTTATTTCCCTTAATCCCCCACTACACAACTGAATCAGATATAATTACAATCTAAATTCATTTTTGGAGAATATTATTAATATTAATAACACAAATAATGAGAATGAGTATAAACTATGCTCTCTTCTTTTTGATACATTTACCCCTGATTATGAATCTAACTTACAAACACTACTTGGGCTTATAGATAAAACTTCAAAAAAGTCTATTATTGTTGCTCCAGAATTATGTCTAACCGGTTTTGACTATAAAAATTTTGATGAAGTACAAAAGTTCGCAGATATAGCAAATGAAGCAATAAAAAAAGCATCACAAGAAAAGATAATAATTTTTACCATGATTGATAAACTTGATGGAGAAGTTTTTAACTTTGTAAAAGTTTTTCACAATGGAGAGATTATTCATCAAAGAGCTAAATCGAGATTGTTTCGTTTTGGTGATGAGCATAAATATATGAGTGAAGGTAGTGATGATTCTATTGAGATAGTAGAGGTTGATGGTATTAAAATAGGGATTCTTATCTGTTTTGAACTTCGTTTTAAAAATCTTTGGCAAAAACTAGAAAGCTCAGACATCATAGCTATACCTTCATGGTGGGGAGTTTTAAGAACTGAACATTTTGTAACTCTAACAGAGTCTCTTGCAATTATGAATCAATGTTATGTTGTTACAAGTGATTCTCTCAACGATAAATGTAGTAAAATGAGTGGAATTATTACTCCTCAGGGTAAAGCACAAAGAAACGGGAATAAGCCTTGCTTAGAAGTACAATATAGTAAAAAAGAAATAAGTGTTATGAGAAAATATTTGAATGTGGGAATAAAATAACTTGGATAGAATTACAGCGACAAAAACAGCAAGACTAGCAAACGAGTGTCACCAAAAATTTAACCTTTGTAGTGAAGTACAACAGGCTATAGCTAACACAAATAGAGAGAAGTTTGTACCAACTGGTTTTAAGCATAATGCTTACAAACTAGATGCACTTCCTATGGGTTCAGCTCAGTGGATAAGTTCTCCTCTTACAGTTGCTAAGATGACTCAGTATCTTGAGCCAAAAGGTGCAGATAGAGTTTTAGAAATTGGTTGTGGGAGTGGTTATCAAGCAGCAGTTCTCTCGCATCTATTTCGAGGTGTTTTTACAATAGAACGTATTGAATCACTTATGTTAGAAGCAAAATCACGCTTTAGAGAATTAAAAATCAATAATGTTCATACAAGAACAGATGATGGTCAAAATGGTTGGGTACAGTATGCTCCATATGATAGAATTTTATTCTCTGCATCTACAAAAAAAGTCCCTCAAAAACTATTCGATCAGTTGGCAGATGGTGGAATACTTGTCGCTCCTATGGAAGTAGCTAACAAACAAATCATAACTAGTTTTAAAAAAAGGGGTAGCTCTATTGAATCAACCCAACTAGAAGCTTGTGACTTCGTACCAGTACTCGATGGAGTACAAAAGTAGTAAATCCTATATATTAATATCTCTATTATAATTTGTTAGTTAAAATTTATTAGAGATAAAGTAATAAAAGGGAAATAAAATGATTAGAAAAAGTTTGATTATTGCTTTAATAGCAATAGTGACATTGTTACAAGCGGATTATATTGTTAAGTACAATATGGATGGCGAAATAATGGAGTTTATGTATAAAAACTCGACTACATCTAAAATGCTTACTAATTCTGAAGATGGAAAAGTAGAGATTTATCATATAAAGAAAAACTCTTATCTTGTTTCACATGGTGAAGATGGTGTAAATAGTAGTAGATGTTAATGAGATGAAAGCCAAAGCTAAAGAGATGGGTTTTGATCCATCTTTATTTATGCAGAAACAAGAAAAGCCAAAATTTACAATCAAAAAAACAGGTAAAAGAGTAAATGTTGGCGGTATCAAAGGTGAAGAGTGGATTGTCAAGGGTAAACAAGACGGTAAAAACTATGAGTCAAAAGTAGTAGTTACCAGTGATAAAAATGTTGTAAAGACTATGCGTGCTATGTTTAGTTCTATGTCTGATATGACTGGTGGTATGGTTTCAGGTGATAATCCTTTTGAGATGAAAAAGGGTTATGTTGTTATTAAAGCTGATGGAATGAAACTAGAGTCATTTAAGAGTAAAAGTCTATCAAGCAATGTTTATAAACTACCCAAGGTTACAAACACTAGAGAAGCATTTAATGAGAGAAACAAAAGAAGTGATCAACCTAGAAAGTCAACAAAGAAAAGAGTTGTTGCTAAGGATACTTTAGCTTGTTATGACAACCTTTGTTGTGGAAAAGTTGCCGGTGAATCAGTGGTTTTAAAACCTGCAATCTATAAAAACAAGGGAGGTACTGGAAGCTTTATAGTTGACAGTGCTACATGTAAAAAGAATGCACTTGGTCAAACAACTGAGGTTGTGATAATTGAAGATTCTGCCACAGGACACTTGATACATCTAAAGCTTATTTTAAATGATAAAAGTAAGGGTATAGTACAGAAATTAATTGACGATCAGACTGATTATGCTGGAAATGACAGCACTATTGTTAGACAAGAACAGCTTAATATTGGTGGGAGCAAAGCTATGTATATTCACTCAAGAAATACAAATCAACAGAGAATGGATGTATATCTACCAAACAATGCAACTCTAAGTATGGCGCGAATGCATAAAGATGACTGGGCAAGAAGTTTTCAAGGATGGGCAGAAAAAGGTTGGATATTTTACTCTGATTTAAAACAAAATGTGAAAAACTGGAATCCATCAAAACCAATTCCTGCTAAAAAAGCTTCAAACTACACTTCTAGAGCTAGTCATAAAAAAGCAAAAGTAGAAGAAGTTCAAGAAGTAGAGGAAGATTCTGGCATCTCTGACAATGATGTAGATAAAGCAGTCGACTTACTTAAGAGCTTCTTTTAAAAAAAAAGCGCTAAAGCCTATGTGTTGATATTTCATATAAAGTTTAATAAAGAGGGCTACGCTTTAGATATGCAAATAGATAAAAAAACTCAGCTGAAGGAATAGTTGAAAATACAAAGAAGAAAGAGTAGAAGCCCTTGAAATACTTGGAAAGATTATTATTCAAGATATTCGTAAAAATGACTACTTTGGAAAGTTAAGTGAAGATGAGTATGTTATAGTTACATAAAATACTTCTTTATGTGTAGCGGTGACTCTTGCAGAAAAAATCTCTCAACATTCCTCATCTGAGAAAATTATTTACTCTAGTATGGAATACTTCGTTGGTGTTACTCAGGCAGAAGAGATTAGAAAAACTAGAAGAAGCACTCTCACGCACATATGCTAGCGATAGAGATACAATAGAAATAGAAGTTTAAAAAGGTAATAGATGAAACAATATTTATTGTTGCTTATTTTAGCAGCAACTCTTTTTTCTTCAACTGAGTTTGAAGACGCGTATAAACTATATAAAGAAAAAAAGTTTGAACAAGCATTTGTACTTTTTAGTAACTTAGCTGAAGAAGGAGACAACGACGCAGCTTACATCTTAGGAAACATGTATGAACATGGAGAAGGTTGTGAAGCAAATCCTGAAATTTCAGACATATGGTATAAAATTTCTTCAACAGGTTACTACCATGATACAAAATACAACACTTCAAGACACCTTGATAAACAACAGAAAAAACTTTATGAAACTATTAGTAAATCTGAAAATACTCAGACACAAGATACTATAAGACAAATTACCCAATCTCTTTATAGCCTAAAAGCATACAAAGCAAACTACTTTTTACCAGTTAGTTACCGTTTTAATGGACCTGATACGACAACTGGTGAACATGAAAACCAAAAAATGGAAACAGAGTTTCAAGTGAGTATAAAGTTTGACTTTGAAGCTAACTTATTTGATTTAAATGAAATATATTCAGTTGCTTATACTCAAAAATCTTTTTGGCAAGTATATGCTGACTCTGCTTATTTTAGAGAAACAAACTACAACCCTGAATTTAGTGTAACAATCCCAACTGCAGAGTTAAGTGATGCAAAGTTTATAAAGTCTGTAAAACTATCACTAGAGCATGAGTCAAATGGTAGAGGCGGAGTTGAGGAGAGATCATGGAACTCTTTAAATTCTACATTCCAAGTTCAATATAAAGCAATTTTTGCAGAGTTAAAGCTTTGGTATAGACTTCCTGATAATTTTGACTATAACCCAGACTTGATAGACTATATGGGATATGGGCATTTACAACTAATGTTGCCATATGAAAAGCATCTTTTTAAATTACTTTTTAGACATAATTTTGTTGACGCTGGTGCAATCGAGGCTAATTATAGCTACCCAATGTTTGGAAGAAAAGATCTATTCTTATATGTGAAAGCTTTTAGTGGTTATGGTGAGAGTTTGATTGATTATGATACTTATGTAAATAAAGCAGGCATTGGATTTAGTCTTTCAAGATAGCATTGGATCTAACACAGAGTTATTAACTCTTTAAAAGTTAATTATTGTAAAATAACAATAATTTAAATTAGGGCAAAAGTTATGGAAAATATGTACGGCATTGAATATTCTCAACCAGAGGTAGTTTTACTTCAAGACACTGGAATTGGTGTAGCTGAAACAGCAGCAAGAACTTGTTACGATTCATTTTCAAACTCTGAAAACGAAGTTATAAACTATATTGAAGATAATATACCAGATGCCAAGATGTGTGATGATATAAACGAAATAGAAGAGTCAAGCCTTTTAGGGGATTTATCTTGGACATACTTCCACCATAGCATCTTAGAACATGCAAACCTTAGCTTTTTAGTTCGTGGGACTTCAAGAGGGGTTTTACAAGAACATGCTCGTCATCGTATTCAAGCCATAAGTGTTAGAAGTACTCGTTATACAATGAGCTCAATTATTAATGCTTTCGTTGCATCTGCGGGAAACAGAGAGTTTTTTATAGAAAAAATCTTAGCTTTTGATATGTTTGTAACTTGTGATGAAGCTTATAATAGACTTGAGATATCAGCTATGTTTGATAAGTTAGCTTATCAGCAGACAAAAGTAGAAAACTTTAAAGAGATATCTATAGCAAAAAGCTCACTTGGATTTTTAGAAGAGTTCAAAGGTGATTCTCAAGCAATGTTTGATGCCCTTCAAGCTGGTAAAAAGAAGCGTAATGTTGGAGATGCTTTTAAGCATATTATTACGGACAATGTAAAAGTAGATATGGTTGTAACATTTAATCTTAGAAGTTTAAAAAACTACTTTACTCTTAGAGATAGCGGTGCGGCATTTTTTCAAATCCGTTGGCTAGCGCAAGAGATGATGAGAGTTACTCCAAGTAAATATCTAAATCTTATAGTAAAAAAGAAGTAAATTATGTACAAATATTTTTTAGCAATACTACTTATGTTTAGTGGGTGTTCAAACTTTACAATAAATGCAACTATGTGTGATCAGATAGCATCTGAGCCTAATGCAATCATACCTCAAGAGTGTAGAGCATATGATGAAAAAGAAGCGCAAAAAGCATTTGATAAAATAAAAACAAAAGTAGAGAGTAAAGAAGATATCGTAGAGTTTAACAAAGAGTAGCCGTGAATTCAATCAAGGCTATTTCTCTAAATTTACTTATACCTCTTTTTATAACAGCTGTTTTTGCTATTGTTATTCACTATACTCATAAAATACCAAATATACTTTTTGACATAGTTCCATATCTTTTTTATGGACTAAGTCTTCTTATTATCTGGGTTTCATGGCACTTTAACCGCAATAGATTTATCTTTGTAATTATCCCTATTATTCTTTTGCATCTAGGTTTTGAATACTTTAGTGCTAAAGGTGCATCTTTTCTATTCCTATATATTTCTATGCTTTTCCCATTGCATCTACTTATCTTTTTAGTTTTAAAAGAGAGAGGACTCTTCTCTTTATGGGGAGCACTGAAAGTTGGATTTTTTGCTTTAGAGATTATGCTCGTTTTATATCTTATTTATTATCCAGATGCAAGCATACTAAAGTATCTGAAGTTGAAACTATTTGCTGCTAACTTTTACCCTCTTAAGGATGTATCAGTTGCAATAGGCATTTTTGTTTTCTTTGTAATGAGTGCTTTACTTATGTTTGGAAGATACCTAATGTATAGCAGTACATTTTTAAGTCTGCTTTTGACTTTTTATCTAGGACTCTATTTTTTAAAAACTCCACATGCTACAGAAGTGTCCTTTTTAGCCTTTTCAATTATTATATTTATCCTTCTTATTCGTGAGTCATATAGACTTGCTTTTTATGATGAACTAACCTCTCTTCCTGGTCGTAGAGCCTTAGTAGAAGATATGGCGAAACTGGGAAGAAAGTACTCTTTGGCAATGTGTGATATAGACTTCTTTAAAAAGTTTAATGACACTTATGGACATGATACTGGTGATGAAGTTCTAAAAATGGTAGCTTCAAAGTTCTTAGAAGTAAGTGGCGGTGGTAAGGCTTATAGATATGGTGGAGAAGAGTTTGTGATTTTATTTCCATCTAAAGAGAGCTCTGAATCGTTTACTCACGTGGATGCACTAAGACAAGCAATAGCAACTACAGGATTTAGTGTTAGAAATAAAAAAACTACTAAAAAGATATTTATAAACGTATCAGCGGGAGTAACACAAAACAGCCAAAAAGATAAAGATCCTTTTGCTGTTATGAAGCGAGCAGATAATGCCCTTTACAAGGCTAAAAAAGCGGGAAGAAACCAAGTTATAAAAGCTTGATTTGGTATAATTTGAAAAAATAATTAAAAATATAAGGAAAATTTATGAGTTTAGAAAAAGAGTTAGAAGCAAGAAGTGGTGGTATTTGTGAACTATGTGGAAGTGGTGAAGGTCTAAGTGCAATGGAAGTTGCACCTTCAAACTCAAGTAGTGAGCAGTCTATATATGTATGTTCTACATGTTTAACGCAAATTCAAAATCCTGATTCTATGGATGAAAACCATTTTAACTGCCTTAATGACAGCATGTGGAGTGAAACTCCAGCGGTTGCTGTTGTATCTTACCGTATTTTAAATGCTCTTGGTCGTCAAGACTTAGTAGATATGATGTATATGGAAGAAGATGTAAAAACATGGGCAGATGCAGTATTACCTGATGAAAATGCTTTAGTTTACAAAGATTCAAATGGTGTTACTCTTGCATCTGGAGACACAGTTGTAATCACAAAAGACTTAGATGTTAAAGGTACAACTTTTATCGCTAAGAGAGGAACAGCAGTAAGAAGTATCTCTCTTGTTCACGGTAATGCAGAGTTGATTGAAGGACGTGTTAACGGCGTTAAAATTCAAATCCTTACTAAGTATCTTAAAAAATCATAAAAAACTATAAACAAAGATGAAATAATGCAAGCAAACCATAGATTCCATGATATAGACAAAGATTTTAGAAATCCTTTTGCAAGAGACAGAGACCGTATTATTCACTCTGGAAGTTTTAGAAAACTTGAGTATAAAACGCAAGTTTTTCTAAATCAGGAGGGAGACTTCTTTCGTACTCGTTTGACTCACTCTATAGAAGTTTCACAAATTGCACGCTCTATAACTTCGCATCTTGGTTTGAATGAGTCTTTAGCAGAAGCTATAGCTCTTGCTCACGATTTGGGACATACTCCTTTTGGCCATATTGGTGGAGATACTTTAGATGAGTGTCTTAAAGAAGATGGTTTTAAAAATGGCTTTGAGCATAATTTTCAAAGTTTTAGAGTTGTCTCAGCTTTAGAGAAAAGATATAAAAGCTTTGATGGACTAAACCTTACTTTTGCAACATTAGAGGGTATTTTGAAACACTCATATCCATATAAAAAGAATTTTTTACCATCATGGATTGATGAGAAGTTTAATCTTGAGACACATCCATCCATAGAAGCTATGGTTGTTGATCGTGCAGACGAGATAGCTTATATGAGTCATGACATTGATGATGGCATAAACTCTGGTCTGATAAGCTTTGATGACCTTAAAGAGAGTGCTTTAATACAAGAAATATTACTTAAGGTTGAAGCTGAGGGTATCCGTGAAGATGAAGAAGAAATGTTTCGTTACCGTTTTAGTTCGCATCTTATAAACCATCTTGTTTACTCTCTTTTAGACTACTCTAAAAATAAGATAGATAACACTTCTATACTTAGTTCAAGTCTTAGTTGCAGTACTCAAATACCTGTAGGTTTTTCACCTGAGTTAGAGACAAATATCAAAAAGCTTAAAAAACTACTCTTCAATAAATTATATCAACATAAAGATATAGTTGTTAAAATGTTTGCAGGAAAGCAAGCAATAAAGGGACTTTACAGTGCCCTTATGGAAGAAGACAAGATGCTACCAAAGTTTTACTATGAACAATTAAATAGAAGAAAAAAACATAGAGTTGTAGCTGATTGTATTGCTCATATGAGTGATAGATATGCTTTTAGTTTTTATAATGAAATGTTTGGAAAGTTATAAAATAGATTTATTTGAGTTTAAAAATGGAAAAAGGTAGTTTTTTGAAGGAAATAAACAAAGCCCGAGGGCTTTAGTTTATTATAGGCGTGATTCGTAACGTCTCATCATATAAAGACGTTTAAGCATTTTCTTACGAGAAGCTATTTTGAATTTCTTACGCTTTTCAGTTTCCGTTTCATGGAAACGGCGAGCACGAGCTTCAGTAACGATTAAGTTACGGTCAGTCTGCTTCTTGAAACGGCGGTAAGATGCATCAAAATTATCATCTGAACGAAGTACTATTCCTGGCATATCACATCACCCACTTTCTTATAAAATTTTGGAACGGAATTATAACATAATCTTTGTGTATTACATAATTTCATTTTTAATATGGTGTATTTAGCCTAAATCATGCTAAATGTTGAAATTTATTAGTGAATATTGATTCATATCAATTCAGTATCTTTCTAAATAGGATAAACTTTATCCGATTTAAAATATTAGAGCGTAATGCGTTCTTACCAAAGGAAACAAAATGAAAACAATCATTTTATTAATCACGTTAACATTAGGTGCTCTTCAAGCTGACAACATAGTAACTTACGATATTCAAGATACACAAAAACCGATTAACAAACCTAATCACCCAAGCACAGAAATATACTAACTATATAAATCTGATTTTATTCTTCCAAAATAGACTCTTAGGAGTCTATTTAATTATAACCCTTCTCAAATTTAAACTTTTATCATATAAAAATAATTAGTTACAAAAGCAATTTTCTTATTATATATCTTTATCTTAGAATATTGATAATTAAAATCATTAAAGAGATAAGATGGCAAAGAAAGCATGTAGTAATTTAAAATGTATAAAAAACTCAGAGTGTGCCCGTCATGAAGCATGGTTAAAAGATGAAAAAAACTTCACAACATTTAAAGGCACAAAGAAAAAGGGTTGTGGCAAGTTTATACAAAAAAAGTAAGTATATTATAGATATAATCCCTTTATGATTAACCAAGACTCCATAGAAGCCCTAAAAGCAAGACTTGATATTGTTGATGTTGTAGGCTCATATGTGGAGCTGAAAAAAGCAGGTGCAAACTATAAAGCACCATGCCCTTTTCATGATGAAAAATCACCATCTTTTGTTGTAAGCCCTTCTAAGGGAATTTATCATTGTTTTGGTTGTGGTGCTGGTGGTGATAGCATTAAGTTTATAATGGAATATGAAAAACTTAACTATCCTGAAGCACTTGAAAAACTAGCAGATAACTATAACTTTACACTTAGTTATTCAGATAACAAACATAACAAGCCCAGATCACAAGTTATGGATAAACTAAATGAATGGTATCAAAACCTTCTTACTTCAAAACAGAGTGCAAGCCAATATATAAAAGAACGTGGAATCTACGATAGCAGTGTAGAAAAATTTGGAATCGGTTACGCTCCTGATTCTAACTCTACAGTTAACTATATAAAGTCTCAACAGTTTAGTATAAAAGAAGCTGTAGATATGGGTGTTGTTGGTCATGATAGTGGTAGAAGTTTTGCTAGATTTATCGAAAGAATTACTTTTCCTATTCACTCAGCTAATGGCTCAATTGTTGGTTTTGGTGGTAGAACTATTACCGGTCATCAGGCAAAATATGTAAACTCTCCTGAAACTGCATTTTTTAATAAGTCACGTCTTTTATATGCCTACCATCAGGCCAAACAAACAATACATAAAACAAAAGAGATAATTATAACAGAGGGTTATCTTGATGTTATTATGCTTCATCAAGCTGGATTTACAAATGCTGTAGCAACTTTGGGAACTGCACTTACAGCTGAGCATCTTCCTCTTCTTAGAAAGGGTGAGCCTAGAGTTGTTATGGCTTACGATGGAGATAAAGCTGGACGAGCAGCAGCTCTAAAAGCATCTAGGATTTTAAGTACAGGTGGTTTTAACGGTGGTGTTGTTATTTTTGGAGATGGATTAGACCCTGCTGATATGGTAAATAATGGAGCCGTAGAAGAGTTAGCAACTATGTTTAGAGATTCAAAGCCTTTTATAGAATTTGTTTTAGAAGAGACACTCTCCCTTTATGACCTACGTGATCCAAAAGCAAAAGAATCATGTATGCAAGAAGGTATTGCTTATTTGAAAACTCTTTCTCCTCTTCTTCAAGAAGAGTATAAAACATTCTTAGCATCACGTTTAGGTGGTTTAGGAGTTAGTCCATCTCTTGTGAAATTTGGACAAGCACCAACTGATAAAAATGCTCCACTTATGCAAAAAAACAGTCATAAAGATATGTGGGAACTTAGTCTTATTAAAACAGTTTTAGAACATCCTGAGTTAATAGATCAGATGCTAGATGCACTTGACCCTTCATTATTACAGTTTCATTCTAGAGAATTTATATTATCTCTGCAAGGAAAAAATGACGAACCTTCTATTATGGCAATAGCAGTTGATGATCAGATAAAACCACTTAAAGATGAAGAATCTCTAAAAGCTGAACTCATCACATTTTTAACTAAACACTACGAAAGAGAGTTAAGAAAGGTAAATATGCAGACTTCAATATCTTTTGAGCAAAAGGCTTTTCATATACGAAAGTTTCGTGGCAAAATTTCAAAACTAAAACGAGGCGAACTAGTATCTTTTAAAGATTAAAAAACTCTTGTAAGTAAAAAAGGAAACAGATGAAAGCAATAGCACTCTTTAGCGGTGGACTAGACTCAACACTAGCAATGAAGCTGATAATAGACCAAGGAATAGAGGTTCTTGCTGTAAATATTTCAACAGGTTTTGGAAGTACTAAAGATAGACTAGAACATATGCAAAATATGTGTTATCAAGTAGGAGCAGAACTTAAAATTATTGATATTCAGAGTGAGTTTTTGCAAGAGGTATTGTTTGATCCAAAGCATGGTTATGGAAAAAATTTCAATCCTTGTATAGATTGTCATGCTAAGATGTTTGCAGTTGCAAAAAGAATCATGCAAGAAGAAGATGCAAGCTTTTTAGTTAGTGGCGAAGTTATGGGACAGCGTCCTATGAGTCAAAATAAGGATGCACTTCAAACAGTTTTAAATGAGTCTAACTGTAATGGACTACTTCTTCGTCCAATGTCAGCGAAGATGCTAACTCCTACCATAGCTGAGACAAATGGTTGGGTAGATAGAGAGAAGTTAGAAGGCATTACTGGAAGAAGTCGTGATAGACAATTAGAGCTTGCACGTGAGATAGGCCTTGATGATTTTGAATCTCCTGGTGGAGGTTGTCTTTTGACGGATGAAAATTTTGCTAAAAAAATGCATGACTTTATCAAGTATGATAAATTTGAAGTAAGAGATATCCCTGTTATAAAGTATGGACGTCATCTTCGTTTAAGCGATGGTGCTAAACTAGTAGTAGGAAGAAATAAAGACGAAAATGCTCACTTGTTAAATATAAAAAATGATAAGTTTTTTCATGCAAAAACTATAGGAATACCGGGTCCTCATTCACTTTTAAGTAAAGATGCAAGTGACCTAGATAAAGAGTTAGCAACAAAGATAATACTTAGTTACACAAAAGCAGACCCTTGTAAAACTTTTTTAATTACTTATGATGATCTTGAATTAGAAGGTTCAGCATTTCAAACACGTGAAGAAGCTAACAAGTTTAATATTTTATAATATTTTTAGATATACTAATACTATATAAAATTAAGGAATTTTAAAATGGCTGGTATTCATTTTCAATTTGAAGATTTTAAAC
>NZ_JADGFC010000188.1 GCF_016744025.1 Sulfurimonas sp. | reverse complement strand
TTGGCTTACTATAAAGAATTTAATGATTTAACACATAAAGAACTTCTTTGGAATGAAGAGGTGATTGATAAAATAAACAAAGGATTAGTATAATGGATTTAGGATTTATGTTAAAGAAGTTTATAACTTTTTTTATTGAACCATATGGGATGGTTCTTTCACTTTTCGTAATTTGGTTTATTCTTTCAAACATTAAAAAAGTTAAGTTGGCAAAAATTTCTTTGTCTCTCGCTTTTGGACTTCTGTTTTTATTTTCTTATCCTCCATTTGCAAATTTTTTAATCTCAAACTTAGAAAATCAGTATCCTAAATATGATTATAAGAATGATGTTTCATATATACATGTTTTGGGTAGTGGACATAATGGTGATGAAACTCAACCTCTTTCATCAAAAATAGGAAATGCTGGACTCAAGAGAGTTTTAGAAGGTGTAATAATTCATAAAAAGATTGCAGGATCAAAACTAATTTTTACAGGGTATGGTGGTCGAGAAGATATTTCAACAGCTAAAATGAATGCAAGAATAGCTTTAGCTTTAGGTATAAAAGAAGAAGATATTATATTGGGAGAAAAAGCTAAAGATACTCAGGATGAAGCATCTTTTACTAAAAAACTAGTAGGTGATAAATCTTTTGTTTTAGTTACAAGTGCAAGCCATATGCCAAGAGCTATGATTTTATTTGAATCTTTAAACTTAAAACCAATTGCTGCACCAACAGCTTTTTATAAAGATAAGTTTAGAGGAATCTTTAGATTACCAAATATTAATTCTTTTATTAAGTCCCAAGTTGCTATGCATGAATATTGGGGAATATTATGGAGTAAGTTAAAAAAGTTAGATGAGAGGCTAAAAGAGCTTTCTCATCAACTTTATTAAAGTTTGTAAAGGTAGATTTTTTATAAAACCATTGCAGCTATCCAACCAAAAATAATTAGTGGGATATTGAAGTGAAGAAATGTAGGAACAACAGTGTCCCAAATATGGTCGTGTTGTCCATCCGCATTTAGTCCTGAGGTTGGCCCAAGAGTTGAATCAGATGCTGGTGAACCTGCATCTCCAAGTGCTCCTGCCGTACCAACTAGTGCAATGATAGCCATTGCTGAAAAGTCAAACTGTAGTGCTAAAGGTACATAAACAGTTGCAATAATAGGTATAGTTGAAAATGATGAACCTATTCCCATAGTAACTAATAAACCAACTATCAGCATGAACAGTGCCGCTAAAGCTTTAGAATCACCAATTACATTTGCAACAGATGCTACAAGAGAGTCGATGCCGTTTGTTGCTTTCATAACTTCTGCAAACCCTGAAGCTGCAATCATAATGAAACCTATCATAGCCATCATATGAACACCTTTAGTAAATACATCCTGAGTCTCATTAAGACGGATTACACCGCCAAGAGTAAGAATAGTAAAACCTGCAAGTGAACCTAAGATAATAGAATCTGCATAAAGTTGAAGACTTAAAGCTACTGAGATACCAACGATAGCAACGTAAACATGATTCATATTTACTTTACTTGATTCTGGCTCAGTTTTTAAAATCTCTTTTTCATTATATTCTCTAGGTTTTCTATAAGTAAAAAATATTGCAACCATAAGACCAAGAAACATTCCAGATACAGGTATTGCCATTGCTATTGGAAGTTGACTTGCTGTCGCATCTACTCCATTATCCACCAAATACTTTAACAAAATATTTTGTAAAAATATTCCTCCAAAACCTATAGGAAGAATCATATAAGTTGCTGTTAAACCAAATGTCATAACAGTGGCTACAAGTCTTCTATCCATTTTTAAACTCGCCATAACATGTAGAAGTGGCGGAATTAAAATAGGAATAAAAGCAATATGAATAGGAACAATATTTTGAGAAGAAATCGCAGCTAATAATATTACAGAGATAAGAATAACTTTAACCCATAATTGTTCGCTACGAGAAGCTTCTTTACCTTTCATTTTTTTAATGATATTGTTTGCAAGTAAGTTTGTTATACCTGACTTTGAAATAGCAACAGCAAATGCTCCAAGCATTGCATAACTAAGAGCTATTGAAGCTCCTCCACCAAGACCATTGTTAAATGTATTTATAGTTTCAAGTAAAGATAGATTACCTATTAAACCACCAATAATGGCACTTACGGTAAGTGCTATTACTACATTTATTCTCATCAGACTTAGTACTAACATGACAATTACTGCCACAGCGATTGGATTCATTTCTATCCTTAATATTTTAGTTTAGTTTAACTATTTAAAATATTATCATAATTGCTGTCCAATGTATATTAAATGTCTTGTGTATTAACGATGCAATAACTAAATAAGAGTAAACTAACATTTATGAAAAATATAATAAATATCAACTCTTGTCATTTCAAATATTCTAATAGTGAGAAAAATATTATTAATATAGATACATTATCTATAAAGAGTGAAGAACATATATTTATAAGAGGAAAAAGTGGAAGTGGTAAAAGTACATTTTTAAATCTCTTAACTGGTATTTTAGAAGCACAAAATTCAAGTATAGAAATTCTTGGAGTGGATATAACAACTCTCAGTGCTACTCAAATAGATAGATTTCGTGCTGATAATTTTGGAATCGTTTTTCAAGAGTTCAATCTTTTACCATACCTGAGTGTTGAGGAAAATATTTCACTTGTTGCTAAATTCTCAAAACAAAAATCACAAAATATAAAAAACATTACTAAAGAGATTGACTCACTACTACAAGCTGTTGAAATACCTCTTGAGATGAAAAGTGAAAAAGCGATGCAACTTAGTGTTGGAGAACAACAAAGAGTTGCTCTTGCAAGAGCACTTCTTGGTAAACCTAAAATCATCATAGCAGATGAACCAACATCAGCTCTTGATGCAAATACAAAAGAAAAATTTATGAAACTACTCTTAAAACAAGCAAAGGCTCAAAAATCTACACTTATATTTGTAAGTCATGATATAGAGTTGTCATCATATTTCGATACCGTTTATGATTTTGAAAATATAAATAGGCTAACTCAATGAAGCACCTAATATATTTGACTTATAAAAGTATTCAAAACAGAAAACTAACTTTTGCTCTTTCCGTACTTTCCATAGCTATCAGTGTAGTCTTACTCTTAGGTGTTGACAAAGCTATAAAGTCAAGTCAAAATCACTTTATAAGTACTATCAATAAAACAGATATTATAGTTGCTTCATCAAATGGTTCATTAGAAATTTTACTAAATCTTATCTTTCATATATCAGATCCACTCCCAAAAATGAAATACAGTTCATTTGAAGATTTACAAAAAGTTGAAGAAGTAAAATGGGCTGTTCCTATCTCTCTTGGGGATAATTTTAATGGCTTTGATGTTATTTCCACTAACGAAGATTATTTTAAATACTACAGATATTCATCAGGAAAACTTTTAGAGTTTGAAAATGGTAAAACTTTAGATGGATTTTATGATGTAGTTTTAGGTAGTAGCGTAGCAAAAAAACTTAATATTAATGTGGGTGATATTATACATCTCTCTCGTTCAAATTATAAAC
>NZ_JADGFC010000036.1 GCF_016744025.1 Sulfurimonas sp. | reverse complement strand
GGTCTCTTTGTTTGTGGATGGGAATTATAGGGGGTTAATGCTTTGAAGTTTCTTAATCGGTTGAGAAGTTTCAATAAAGTGCTTTTAGTGTTTATTTTTTTGTAATAGATTAAAACAATAGGTATTATTCCCTTCTATATATAGGAGAAATTAAATCATTGTTGCTATGCATTAACTCTTTATATATAAAATTCATGTTAACAATATTATTATGAGGAAAAAAAATGGGACTTTATGATCGTGATTATGCAAGAGGTAACACTTCTGCTTATGAAAGCACTACTCGTAGTGACTCTCACATCATCTCTTTTGTTAAAGAGACATATAAACTGTTCGCAGCTTCTTTAATGGCTGGTGCAGTTGGCGCTTACGTTGGTGTTCCTCTTGCAGGAACAATTGCAGCTTGGTTTTTACCACTGTTTATTTTAGAGATTGGTCTTCTTATAGGACTACACTTTGTAAAGCATAAGCCAGGGATTAACCTTATGGTTATGTTTGGTTTTGTATTTATGACAGGTTTAATGCTTGCTCCTTTACTTGCAAGAACACTTGGTATGAGTGGTGGCGGTACTATTATTGGTAATGCTTTTGCTATGACATCTATTGTATTTGGAGCTATGAGCTTCTATGCTATTAAAACAACAAAAGACTTTACTAGTTATGGAAAGCCTTTAATGATTGCTCTTGTAGTAATTATAATATTTTCAGTTATTAACATTTTCTTAGGTAATCCTATGATTAGTGTTCTTATATCTGGTGCTGTTGTGTTTTTATTTAGTATCTTAGTTGTATATGACACACAAAATATTATGAAAGGTGCTTATGAAACTCCAATCGATGGAGCAATTGCACTTTATCTAGATTTTTTAAATATCTTTACTGCACTACTTCACCTATTTGGCATTTTCGGAAATGACGACTAGCGAGAAACTATCACCTGAACTTTTTCGGGTGATAGATGCAAACTTAAACCGCCTTAAAGAAGGTATTCGGGTTGTTGAAGATATCATGAGATATCGAGATAACAACAAAGACTTCTCTACTAAACTCAAAGAACTTAGACACAAATCCAGAATAGATGAGATTGATAAACTTCTTACATATAGAGACAGCATCAATGATGTACTTCGTCCAACTATTAAAAGTGAACTTAACCGTACTGATATTAAAAGCATTATTATTGCAAACTTCAAAAGAGCGCAAGAGTCTTCAAGAGTTTTAGAAGAACTATTTAAACTCCAAGATGCTACTTATAGTGAAAATTTTAAATATATAAGATATGAGTTGTATAACTTAGAAAAAGAGATAGTACTTCAAGAGCATAGTTAGCTCTTTTCTCCAAAGGCGAAGCTTTAGTAATTTGGACTTGTTAAATAATCTGAGACTATATAGTATTGATAAAGACTACCTCAAACTCTAGATACTTTAGAGGGTATTCTTGCATTAATTTTTTTGTCTGTTTATAGTCCAATACTTTTCTTGAACCACTTACCCCACTTCTTTTTATATACTTAAACATATCTCTAGTAGTTTCAAACTCTAACTTATACTCTACAACTTCAAAGTCTGCATCAAAATATTTCTTTTGTAATTTATCTAGCTCATCTGTATTTCTAAGAAGTGAATTCAAACCAGCTGTCTTATTTAATGTTTTAAAAGTATTGGAACTAAAAATTGCTAGTGAAACTGGAGTATTAAGACTTTTTATATTTTCAAATACCATATCAAGGTCTTGTGCCCATTGAAGGGCAGATGCTGAAAAGATATGATCGTACTTATATGTTAATAAGTTATAAAAAAGCGTTTTATCATTAAAATCACCATAAATACATTCACAGTTTTTTGCCTTTGGATGCAGTTCAAGCATTCCAGGAGCAAAATCTACACCTGTAAAGTGTTCATACTTCCAAGAAAGACTATCATGTAATGCTCCACTACCACAACCTAAGTCTAATATATTTTTAGGCTTATGTTTAACTTTTTTTATTAGTCTTTTTATAACCTTATTTTGAATGACGTTATACGAGCCATAATTATGTGCATGTTTAGAAAACTCTGAACTTACTTTCATTTCTTGTTAACAACTAATGAGATGATAAAAATGACTAAAACAGATAAAACTATAGTTGCTCCAGAAGGTAGTGAAAAGTGAAAAGAAAGTGTCATTCCAGATGCAACGCTTAGAAGTGCAAAAGCTAAAGAGATAAAAAGTGTTTTTGTAAAACCTTGTCTATACTGAAGAGCTGAGACAGTTGGAATCACCATAAGAGCACCAATCAATAGACTACCAACAACTCTAATAGATAAAGCAATAATAACTGCAACAATGCTAACAAGTAAAAAATTAAGAAGTTTTACCTTTATACCACTTGTTTTTGCCACCTCTTCATCATATGCAATAAAGTAAAAATCTTTTGAAAAGAGTAATAAAACACCGAGACACAAACTTCCAAAGATAGATATAGTTACTACATCATCACTACTAACAGAAAGTATAGAACCAAAAAGGTAGGAAAAAAGAGAGTTGTTAAATGCTCCACCTAATGAGACTATGATAACTGCTATGGCAAGTGAACCTGAGAGTAAAATAGCTAGTACTGCATCTGAGTAGAGTGAAAAATGAGCTCGAAGATACTCTATTAGCCATGCTGCGAGTATTGACACGATCACAGCCATCCAAAGAGGATTAAAGCCTGCGACTAAACCTACAGCTACACCAACTAAAGCTGAATGAGCAAGGGTTTCACTAATCATAGAATAACGACGCAGAACTATAAAGGTACCACTAACAGATGCAAGTACAGCGATAATCATACCTGCTAAAAAAGCTCTTTGCATAAAGTCATATTCAAACATTTCTAGCATCTATAACTCCTAATGCTCATGTTTATGGTTATGAAGTAGATGTGCTTCCATTCCATATAACTCACTCATTTCTTCACAGCTTAGAGCTTCTTTTGGGTTATTACAGATAATAGCTTTTTGATTTATAGTAAAAAGTCGGGCAATATCATCAGCAATTACACCAATATCATGAGTGATAAAAACTATAGTAATTTTGTCCTCTTTATTTAATTGTCTTAAAAGAGCATAAAATCTTTTTTGAGACACCATATCTACACCAGTATTAGGTTCATCTAAAATCAAAATCTCTGGTTTAGATGCCAAAGCTCTAGCACACATTACTCTTTGTCTTTGTCCACCTGAGAGAGTACCTATCATCTTATCTTTTAAATCGTATACATCCATCTTTTTCATTGCATCTAAAACACAAGCTCTATCTTCTTGACTTAATTTTGAAAAAAGTTTTCTTTGAGAAGTTCTTCCCATATTTACGACATCTTCTACAGTTCCAGGGAAATTTGCATCTACATGTGTTGCGCGTTGTGGAACATAACCAATTTTATACCACTCTTTAAAATCTTTTATGCGTTTGCCAAAGATTTTAACCTCTCCTTTTGTTGGTTTTTCAAGACCTAGAAGAACCCTTATAAGAGTTGTTTTTCCACCACCATTTGGTCCAATGATTGCAATATACTCTGCATTGAAGATTTCTAAAGAGATATCCGAGAGTACATCTTGTCCTCCAGCACTAAAGCATAGATTTTTTACATCAAAGATTGGCAGGGTAAATTTCATTTACATTCCAGAGCTTTAGATATTTTTTCTAAATTAACTAGCATTATGTCTTCATAACTAAGGTTTTGTTCTGCTTCATCTACTGTAATATTTCCAAGTGGCTGAAGTACATCAACACTTACCTTAGCTTCAAGAGCTATACTTTTCATAGCCTTATCACTTACAAAACTTTCAAAAAATACAGTTTTAACATCATATTCTCTTACATGCTCTATTAGATTAACCATACTTTTTGCACTTGGCTGTGCATCCGGAGAAAGACCACTTAATGCTTCTACATGAAAACCGTAGCGACTGCTCAGATAAGAAAAAGCGTTATGATTTACAATTATTGTCTCTTTTGTACACTCTTGAAGTGCTTGTTTATATTTAGCATCTATTGATTGAAGTTTTTCTATATATTTTTCACTATTAGATTTATACAAGTCAGCATTTGCTGGAGAAAGCTCTCTGAACTCTTTACTTATCAACTGTGTAGCTATAATCATATTTT
The DNA here is from genome assembly GCF_016744025.1 of Sulfurimonas sp. GTDB lineage: Bacteria > Campylobacterota > Campylobacteria > Campylobacterales > Sulfurimonadaceae > Sulfurimonas. The sequence goes on along the minus strand of NZ_JADGFC010000036.1, from coordinate 16,184 downwards.
GAATATCTAACCAATAGTGAGGATCAACTGTTTCATCTCCATGTTCGTGGGCATGTTCTTCATGTTCATCCTCTGCATCTGGCTCTAAAAGTTTTACAGATTTGCTCATGTCTATAACTTTTGATTTAAATTCAAAAGATTTAGTCCATGGTTCAAGTCCTGCACCACTATATACAATAAGTTCACTTCCTAATATTTTCGCCATGAGCTTTGGAGTTGGCTCGAAACTATGAGCGTCCACACCTAATGGTAAAATCATAACTAAGTCTAAAGTCTCTTGTGAAATACTTTTTGCTATGTCATATAGAGCAAATGTACTAAGGGCTATAGCAGGTTTTGTATTTTGAGCTTCTAGCTTTGCATCTTCTCTTGATACATACATCTGTAAAAGGAAAACAACAACAACTAATACAAATATAATGTTTCTAAAATCTTTCATAATTATCCAAATAATTTTTTGAAATTATACCTTAAATTGTATTATCATGTTTTTTTGGGTATAATTCGCCACTTTTTAAACTTAGGATATATAAATGACAACTAGTTTTTTACTTATTGTTCAGATAATTTTAGTTGTGATACTAGTAATAGCTGTACTTCTACAAAAAAGCTCAAGCATTGGTCTTGGCGCATATAGTGGCTCAAATGAGTCTGTTTTTGGAGCAAAAGGGCCAAGTGCTTTTTTAGCGAAGGCTACTTTTCTTATTGGTTTCTTATTTGTTTCAAATACAATTGCCTTAGGTTACCTATACTCTAGCACAGCACAAACTTCAGTAGTTGACAATATGATTGAAACTACAAATGTAATAGCTCCAACAGCTATTACACCAGTTGAAGCTCCTGTAGCACCAGCTAAAGAAGAAACTCCTGCTGTAAAATAGTTGCATTTATGCAGCTGTTTTAAGCTATAAAACTCTCCCTTTTTTAAACACTTTTATATCATTTAAAAAAATTCTCGCTACAATATCATAATTATTTTTCAAATATTCAAGGAAAACAAATGATAAACGAGATATACAACGCATGTGAAACAAAGATGAAGTCAAGCATAGAACATATGCAAAGAGATTTTAAAACACTAAGAACAGGTAAGGTTACAACATCTGTTTTAGATAATGTGAAAATTGATTATTATGGAACGCCGACACCTCTTGACCAAGTTGGTTCTGTCATAGCTGTAGATGCAACAACTATAGTTGTAAATCCTTGGGAAAAAAACTTACTTTCAGACATCGAATCAGCAATTTCTGCAGGAAATGTTGGAGCATCCCCAAATAATGATGGTGATCAAATTAAACTATTTTTTCCAGCTATGACAGTTGAGCAGAGAAAAGAATCTGTTAAACAAATGAGAGGGATGGGTGAGAATGCTAAGGTTTCAATTAGAAACGATAGAAAAAACTCAAATGATCAAATTAAAAAACTTGAAAAAGATAAAGAGATTACTCAAGATGAGTCAAAATCTGCTCAGGACAAGATCCAAAAAACTACTGATAAATTTATAACAAATATCTATACAATCTTAAAAGATAAAGAATCTGAAATTTTAAAGGTTTAATCACAATGAATGTAAAACAAATATATATGGATGCTGACGCACTTTTAGATGGACACTTTAAACTAAGCAGTGGAAATCACTCTCAGTTTTATCTACAATCTGCAAAGGTTTTAGAAAATCCAAAAACAGCTAAACTACTTGCAGATGAACTTGCCCTTCAAATCAAAGCAAGTGGCCTTGAAATAGATACAGTTTGTGCTCCTGCACTTGGTGGCCTTATTGCTGGGTTTGCACTAGCTCAAGCACTAGACGTTCGTTTTATATTTGCTGAAAGAGTTGAGGGTGTAATGAATATCCGTAGAGGCTTTGAAGTAAGTAAGGGTGAAAAAGTTCTAATGTGTGAAGACATCATTACAACTGGTGGTTCTGCAATGGAAGCAGCATCTGTGGTTAAAGAACTTGGCGGAGAGATTGTTGGTGTTGCAGCACTTGCTAACCGTGGTTTTTGTAAACGTGAGAACAGTGATGTTGAAACTAAACCTAACTGCAAACTACCTCAAGATATTCCATTTTTTGCTCTTGCTGATTTTACATTTAAGATGTATGCTCCAGATGCATGCCCTTTATGTAAAGATGGTAGCGAAGCTATTAAACCAGGTAGTCGCGGGAATTAATACAAATTAAAATACAGCCTTAGCTGTATTTTAACTGACAACTCATCATTCTCTCAACAAGAACACGACCTACTTCAAGTTTTGAATCCACAACAACATTTATATCCAAACCACTTAGAGCCTTTTTATCTTCTAAAGAAGCAACTTTTACAATAAGATTAATATCTTTTGTATGTTTTAAAATAGCTTCACATATAGCTTTTTTCTTGTCTATATTGTCAAGTGTAACAATAATAGCCGCAGAGCTCTCAGCGTGAAGAGCTTCTAACATAGTAAGTTTAGACATATCTCCAAGATAAGCTTCTTTACCTTCGGCTAAAGCTTCTTGAACATGCTTAGGAGAGTTATCTATCACGACATAAGATGCACCAATTTCATCTAAATTTTTAGCAGCAAACTTACCTACGATGCTATATCCACAAAGTATTACATGATTTTTACGCGTAACAAAGTCAGAAGTATCTAAACCTAAGTATTCATGTTTAGTAATAGTACTTACTAATCTATTTATCCTAGATATAAAAAATGGAGTAACTATCATGGAAAAAATAACTACAAGAGTTAAAAGAGCTTCTAATTCTTTATCTAAAAGACCACCTACACTAGCGACTGCAAATATTACAAAAGAAAACTCTCCAACTTGAGATAAGGCTAGGGCAGTTTTAAGAGATAAAACATGAGAAGATGTAATACGAAGTAAAAGATACATAATCATACTTTTTAAAATTAGCACAAGTACAAATATACCTACGATTACACCAATATTATTTAAAAAATACAATACATCTACTTTCATTCCAACAACAATAAAGAATGTACCAAGTAGTATGTCTTTAAATGGAGCTATATCTAACTCAATCTTATGATGATACTTCGTTTCTGCAATAATCATGCCTGCTACAAAAGCACCAAGAGAGTATGTAAAACCCATAACAGATGCTAAGAGTGAAGCACTTACAACTATAAATAAAACCGACCCCATAAAAAGTTCATCAACTTCACTAGATGCAGAGAAATGCAAAAGCCAAGTCATAATTCTTTTCCCAACTACAAACATAATTGTCATAACTATCATAGCACTAACTATTGTGTCTCTCAAAATCACAGCAATTGACTGATCGCCTTCACTTATTAAAAAACCAAGTAAGATTAAAATAGGGATTACGATTATATCTTGGAAAATAAGTATTCCCGTTGCACGCTGACCATAAGGGTTATATATCTCTTTTGAACTTTTTAGATAACTTAGAACTACTGCTGTTGAGGAAAGTGCAAAAGCCAATGAAATGATAAGTGCAGAAATTGAGTCCAATGAAAATAGGTAATGGGCAATAGAGTAAACAACTAAAGTTGTAAAACCTACCTGCATAGAACCATTTAGAAATATCTCTATTTTCATACTATTCATTTTTCTCAAGGATATTTCAAGTCCTATAGTAAACATTAAAAAAACTATACCGAATTCACCAATGTGTTCTAGCGTACCTGAGTTATTCATATCTCTTAGGTCAAATGCATATACCATGATGGTACCAGTTAAAATATAACCTATAATTTGTGAAACACCAAGACGTTTTAAAAAGATGTTTAATACTGTAGAAACACCTAAAGCCATCACAATATAAAGTAGAGCAGTATCCATTTAGACCCTTATTGATTTATTTTCATATATTATATACTATCTTTTCTAAATACGACTATACAGATTTTAAGAGATTCTATACTATAATTCGCGATTATTAAAATACTTTTGGAGTTTATGCATGACTAAATACATTTTTGTTACCGGTGGGGTTTTGAGCTCTCTTGGAAAAGGGATTACGGCTGCTAGTGTTGGTACTTTACTTAAACACTCTGGTAAAAAAGTGGGTATGCTAAAAATCGATCCATATATCAATGTTGACCCTGGAACTATGAGTCCATTAGAGCATGGTGAAGTTTTTGTTACTAAAGATGGCGCAGAGACTGACCTTGACATTGGAAACTATGAAAGATTTCTTGACAGTTCTTACCTAAAGTCAAGCAACTTCACAACTGGTCAAGTTTACTCAAGTGTTATTGAGCGTGAGCGTGCAGGTGGATACCTTGGTCAGACTATTCAAGTAGTTCCTCATATTGTTGGAGAAATCGTAAACCGTATCAAACTTGCCGGAAAAGGTCATGACATACTTGTTGTAGAGCTTGGTGGAACTGTTGGTGATATAGAAGGTCTTCCTTTCATGGAAGCAATTCGTCAAATGAAGCACGATGACGAGGTTGCTGGAACTTTTTTCATTCACGTAACACTTATTCCTTACATCAAAGCTGCTGGCGAGATGAAGTCTAAACCGACTCAACACTCTGTTCAAGAGCTTCGTCGTATCGGGATAACTCCTCAGATGCTTATTGCAAGAAGTGAAAGACCTCTTCCTAAGACTTTCAAGAAGAAACTTGCTATGAGTTGTGATGTAGCTAATGACAGTGTTATCGAAGCACTGGATGCTGCAACTATCTATGATATTCCTGTTACATTTTTAAGACAACATATTTTAAAACCAATCTCAAAAGAGCTAGATCTTGGTGAACTAGACCCTGACATGGAAGAGTGGGATTCTTTAGTTAAGAAAATCGTTCAGCCTAAAAACCGTACAGTTATTGGTTTTGTTGGAAAATATCTTGAACTTAAAGAAGCTTACAAATCTTTAACTGAATCACTTATTCACTGTGGTGCGAATCTAGACACTAGAGTTGATATTTGCTGGGTTGATTCTGAAGAAGTTGAAGAGAGAGGTGCTGAGGCACTTCTTAGTGACTGTGACTCTGTTTTAGTTGCAGGCGGTTTTGGTTCTCGTGGTGTTGAGGGTAAAATTCAAGCTATTGAGTACGCTCGTGTAAACAATGTTCCATATCTTGGTATCTGTCTTGGAATGCAGTTAACACTTGTTGAGTATGCTAGAAATGTTCTTGGTCTTGAGGGTGCTAACTCTATAGAATTTGATGAGAATACACCGCATCCAATGGTTTATCTAATTGATAACTTTTTAGACCAAAGTGGTGGAACTCAACTAAGAACTCATAAATCACCAATGGGTGGGACTTTAAGACTTGGAGAATACCCTTGTAATACAAAAAAAGGTTCTATTTTAAGAAGTGCGTATAATGGCGAAAAAACTATACACGAGAGACATCGCCATCGTTATGAAGCAAATCCTGCTTATCGTAAACAGTTAGAAAAAGCTGGCATGATTGTTACAGGAGAGTCTAATGGTCTTATTGAGACTGTTGAGATAGAAGGTCATCCTTGGTTCTTAGGTGTTCAATTTCACCCTGAATTTACTTCAAGACTTCAAACTCCAAACCCATCAATATTAGCATTTGTTGAAGCATCATTGAGTGCTGAATAATAAATACCTAATATAACAGCAAAAGGGACTAACTACCTTTTGCTTTGCTAAGGCCGCTATGGTCATTAAAGCTAGAGATATTTTATATGTCCTAAAAGAGTCTAACATTGCAAACACTAACTAAACAAAAACTTTTTGAGATACTTTCTAGTCGTTTCGAAGGTGAAGATAAAAAACTCTCACAAATCCCAAACCCTGCTTTACTTCAAGATGCCAATAAGTCTGCTAAAAGAATAGCTGATGCTATAAGAGAAAATAAAAAGATAACACTTGTCGGTGATTACGATGTTGATGGTGTAACTTCTACTGCAATTATGGTAGATTTTTTTAAGCGTATTCCATACCCTCTAGATGCAATCATACCAAATCGTTTTAAAGATGGTTATGGAGTGAGTCCAACTGTTTTACAAAGGATAGATGCAGACCTTGTTATAACAGTAGATAATGGCATCTCAGCTCTTGAAGCAGCTCGCATCTGTAAAGAAAAAAATATAGATCTTATAATTACAGATCATCACACTCCTGGAGATACTCTTCCAGATGCTTACTCTATAGTAGACCCAAAGCTTGAATCTTGTGAGTATCCATTTAAAGAAATATGTGGAGCACAAGTAGCTTGGTTACTTTTAGCACTAGTAAAAAAAGAACTACAACTCTCTATCGATATGAAACAATTTTTAGATATCTTAGCAATTGCAATTATTGCTGATATCATGCCTTTAATAGATATAAATAGAACTCTTGTAAAAGAGGGCTTAAAAGTTTTAATGAGCTCAGATAGACCGGCATCTAGAATCATCAGAGATTTTTTAAATAAGTCAGTTATCACTTCTGAGGATATAGCTTTTCAAATAGCCCCTAGAATAAATTCTGCCGGAAGACTAGAAGATGCTCATATTGCATTAGACTTTTTTACAGCAGTAGATGCTAACAAGGCATATAAACAGTTTGAACTTCTAGGTCAACTTAATGATTTGAGAAAAGAAACAGAGGCAGAAGCAACTAAAGAAGCAATACAAGAAGCTGACCCAGATGCAGATGTAATAGTTGTAGCAAAAGAGAATTGGCATGAAGGTGTAGTTGGCATCGTAGCTGCTAGACTAGTAGATAAATTTGGCAAGCCTGCCATTGTTTTGAGTTGTGAGAATGGAATTGCCAAAGGAAGTGCTAGAAGTATTGGAGAAGTCAGTATTTACGAGCTTATTAAGGCTAATGAACACTTGTTAACTAAATTTGGTGGTCATAAAATGGCGGCTGGTTTAGGGCTAAAAGAAGAAAATATAGATACTTTTAGAGATGCAATAAATGTAACTGCTTCCACTATAGACCCAGCTGATTTTATACCAAAAGATAAAGTTATGGGAATTCTCTCGAGTGAAGATATAGATTTTGAGCTTCTCCATCTACTAGAAAACTTTGAACCATATGGAGAGGCCAATCATCGTCCATCATTTTTACTTAAAGATGCAGAGGTTGTAAGCATCAAAACTATGGGTAAAGATAAATCCCATTGTCGGATTACATTAAGACAATTTCCCCATGATAGAAAAACTTTAGAACTTATTTTATTTAGACAGGTTTTAGAAATGCCAGCTAATAGAAAAGTCTCTTGTAGTTATACAATCACCAAAAATGAGTTTAATGGAAAGGTTTCGTTACAACTTCTTGTTAATAAAATCTATTAAACTTATTTTTATTATCACTTTCAACACTATCTTCTGATTATTTTTATGATATACTTTGTGATACTTTTATGATAAAAGGGAAAAAACATGAAGAGAATAATCGCACTTTCAACAGTTGCTATTTTAAGTACAGCATTATATGCTGAAGTAGATGCAGACACTCAGGCATTAATTGACGACTTAAGTAAAAAAATAGAAAAACTTGAGAAAAAACAGAAAAAAAATACAAAAAAATTAAGTAAAGTTAATTCACTTGCTGCAAAAGACAACCTCAAATTTGATGTTGATCTAAGAACTGCATATGATAATATTCAATATAAATCTACTGGCGGAACTAAGTATAGTAATGATGCTTTATACTCAACTCGTCTATGGTTAGGTATGGGATATGCTCCAACATCTACTATGACATTTAAAGGTCAACTATCATATCACAAAGCTTTCGGTGCTAGTTACAATAATCAACGTGGAGAAGGTTTTGATAGTTTTGACTGGGTTGTTAATGAAAGTTTAACTGATGACACTCTAAAGGTTAGAGAAGCATACTGGTTATGGACTCCTACTGTTGGGGGATTCCCAACAACATGGAGCGTTGGTCGTCGTCCTTCTACTAACGGTTATCTTATTAACCTTAGAGATGATGATAAAGCAAAATCTCCACTAGGTCACGTTATTAACATGGAATTTGATGGAGCTAGTGCTAGCGTTAGATTAGACAAGTATGTTCCAGGTATGTACGCTAAACTTTGTCTTGGTCGTGGTCTTACGAATGCAAGTGCAAAATTTGACAGCGATGGAACAGACTATGATCAGGATACTAGTTCTTTAGATAATATGGATTTAGCAGGTGTTATATTTCAACCATATGATGATGGTCAATATTCTGTAATGACAAACTATTATCGTGGATTTAATGTAATAGGATACGAAGGTTCTTCTATTAGTTCTTTAGGGAATATGGATGGAGCTGCAATATCTGCTAAAATAGATGGTATTGGTAATGAAATAAATGACTTCCTAGATGAAACAATAGTCTTTGCTTCATTCGCAATGAGTCAAACAAGACCAGATGACATAGCAATGCTAGGAAGTTTGGATCAAAAAACTGGTACGTCTTACTGGATTGGTACTCAGATGCCAAACTTAACTGGTGGTAAATTTGGTTTAGAGTTTAACCATGGTTCAAAATACTGGAGACCATTTACTTACGGTGAGGATACAATGATAGGTTCTAAAATGGCCACTCGTGGTAATGCTTATGAAGCTTACTGGACTCAACCAATTATAAAAGATGTTTTTTCTATGCAAATTAGATATACATATTTAGATTATGAGTATAGTGGTTCAAATGCTTTCTTTGGAGATAATGGAACACCTAATGATATTGATTCAAATGATGCTTATATCACAACTTCGCAAGATATTCGTCTATACTTCAGATATAGATATTAGATATTTTTAAAGAGCTCTTATGAGCTCTTTATCTTAAATAGATAAATCATATTAACTTATAATTATTATAACTAAAAAGTCTTCTAAGCCCCTTATCTAAAGCACTTGGGAATTTTATGAAATTATTATTTGATTATATTATGCATATAATAAATAGAATAGTCTACAAATAATCACATTTTTATTACATATTCTTGTAAAATTAACGAATTAAGCAATTTTTAAAAAAAAATTAAGCCTCTAGAATGTACAATCATCACACTTTTATCAAATTACGGGGGAAGAAATATGAAAAAAAGCGAAATATTAGAAGAGATTTTAGCTGAAGTTGATAAGCATCCGGAGATTATGTCACGTCGAGATGCTATGAAATATTTAACTATGTCTCCATTAGCTGCATCTATTCTTGCAAGTGCAACTGTTGGAACATCTACTGTTAGTGCGTCAAATGTAAAAGGGAAAATTCTTATTGTTGGTGGTGGCTTATCTGGTATGAGTACAGCAGCAAGACTTAACAACACTATATCAGATGCTGATATTACTGTTATTGAGCCAGATCCTTTGTCGTGTTCTTACCAACCTGGGCAAACACTAGTAGCTGCAGGTATCTGGGACAGAAGTGAAATCGTTTATAAAAGAGACGATAAACTCCCAGATGGTGTTGAACTTATCAAAGGTTCAGTTACTGCATTTGATCCGGATAACAACTCTGTTACTGTTGATGGTTCAAAAGAAATTTCTTATGATCAAATCATTATAGCTACTGGTCTTGTACTTAATTATGCTGCTATTGATGGTCTAGATGGTGTTATAACTTCTGCTGGAAAAGATAATGCTGCAACAAGAGTAAAAATTGGTAAAAATGGAGTTCACTCTATATATTTCCAAGATGGTGCAGAGGATACATATAAAGGTATCCAAGAGTTAATTGCTAAAGCTAAAGCTCATACAGGTCCTGAAAAACTACAAGCTGTGTTTACACACCCTAATACTCCTATTAAGTGTGGTGGTGCTCCTAAAAAAATCATGTATCTTACAAATGCTCGTCTTGAAGAGGCTGGTGTTAGAGATAAAGTTGAGTTAACTTTTTATCCAAATGGTGGAAAAATGTTCGGTGTACCTGAATATCACGAAGCTATTGTAGAACAGTATAAAGAGAGAGGTTTCAAATGGCACTATGCTCATAACCTTACTAAAATTGACACAGATGCTAAAATAGCTACTTTCAACCATCACTGGAAAGAAAAAGGTGCTTGGGATGAAGATTTAGAAGAGTATGGAATTGAACTTAAGAGTGAACCTGTTGAAGTTAAATATGACTTCATTCACATTACTCCACCTATGAAAGCTCCAGATGTTGTTGCTCAATCAAAAATTGGCTCATCTAAAGGCTGGGTACCAGTTACAAAAGAGACTCTACAGCATGTTAAATATAAGAATGCATGGTGTTTAGGTGATGTTGCAGCTGTTCCAATGGGTAAAACTGGTGGATCTGCTCGTAAGCAATATAGAGTTGTTGTTGACAATGTTATTGCAAGTATGGAAGGTAAAACTACACTACCTGCTAAGTATCACGGTTATACTGTTTGTCCACTTATCACTAGTATCGGTACAGTTATGTTAGCTGAGTTCAACTGGACTAAAAAACCAACACCATTTGTTCCACTTGACCCTACACAAGAGAGATGGATTTGGTGGTTGTTAAAAGTTTATGCACTTAAACCAATGACAGTAATCGGTATGCTTAGCGGAAAAGCTTAATATAAAAATATATTCAGGAGAACAAAATGATAAAACAAATAAGTACAATTGCACTTGCAACAATAGCTTTAGTATTACTAACTGCTTGTAGTGGCGGAGAAAAAGCTGCTGAAGTTAAAACATACAAATATACGACTGTACAAGTTTATGAAAAATCTTGTATTAAGTGTCATGGTAAATTTGGAGAGGGTAATCCTGCCAAAAAAACTCCTGCATTAAATGATAGATCTGCTGGTGAAATGGCTCAAGATTTATATGATGTAAAAAATGGTGGAACGAACCAGTCATCTGGTACAGATCATGAAATCATGGAACACAATATGCAAAAACTTGTAGACCAAGGTTTTGACTATGATATAGATTCTATGGCAGAATTTTTATCATACTTAGTTAAAAAGAAATAGTCATAATATACTTTAAAAGAAGATGGTGATTAGTTTCACTATCTTCTTTTATTTTCAAGGTTCATATAATAAATACTAGGATTAATAATTGAACAAAAGAAAAGGTTATGTTTTTGTATGGCCAATCTATACAAGAATTATTCACTGGTTAATCGCTTCATCTTTTGCCCTTGCTTTTATATTCTCTCTCAAAGAAAATTTACTTAATTTACATGTTGCTGTTGGTATTATATTTGGATTAATGCTTCTTTACAGAATTATTTGGGGTTTTGTAGGTCCTCAATATGCTAAATTTTCTACTTTTAAACTATCACTCTCAAAACTAAAACTTTACTTTCTTGAAAAGGTTCAAAATCGTTGGAGAAATATTCCAGCAGGACATAATGCAGCTTCTAGTTGGTTCACTATAATTGTATTAGGTGTTGGTTCTATCATATCAATAACTGGTCTTTTATTATATGGGATACAAGAGGGTAAAGGATACCTTGGTTATTTAAATGATGAATATTATATGTATATGTTTATTCTATTTGATATTCACATGTATGCATCTTATACTCTGCTAGTATGGGTAATTATTCATATTTCAGGTGTACTTATAGAGCACTTCTATCATAAAACTGGTATGGTATTTGCCATGACAACGGGTTATAAAAAGACCCAAGGAGAAGACTCTAAAACTGGTAAATACAAAAGTGGACTTACGTACATTTTTTTAATAATATCCGCAATGGTATTTTTTGTATCTACTGATGGAAAATACAATCCTTTCGTCCTAAGTAAATATAAACAACATGACTATAAAAGAGAAGCTTTAGTTTATGATGCAGAGTGTTCAGCTTGTCACAAACTCTATCCTCCTTTTATGTTGCCAGATACTTCTTGGGATAGAATAAAAGATGGTTTAAGTAATCACTTTGGTGATGAAATCAGTCCAACTATGAAAAAAGAAGATAATAGAATTTCTTTAAATGAGCAAAAAGTAATTTTTAACTATCTTAAAAGACATTCAGCTGATAAAAGCACAAGAGAAATTTCTGTAAAAGTAATGAAGTCCTTAGATGGAGCTCGCGGACGTAAATCAATAACAAAAATAAAATACTGGAAAGATGTGCATGCCAATATTGCATCTGATGTATTTAGATCTGAAAATGTAAAGAGAAAAGCTAACTGTTTTGCATGCCATAAAAACTTCGAAAAAGGTGTAATAGAAGACATCGATATTAGTATTCCTTAATTATTTTTTAAAATATATTATTAGTTGAAGTTATTTATAAGATAAAATAAACTACAATTTTGTATCTTTATTTTTTGATAAAAATGTGTTAAATAATATATTCTTATAAGTTAAATAATTAAAAAAATAATAAAGGATACATCTTATGAAAGTAGAGATTTCAAGAAGAAAATTTCTTCAAGGAACTGTATCTATGAGTGTTGTTGGAGCAACAGCACTTAGTACAAGTCTTTTATCAAGTGAGGAAAGTTCTACGACTCTTCCAAAATCACTTCAAAACTCAAAAACAAATCATACTAACTCCTCTAAAGTAGCCACATTATGTGAAATGTGTGTTAACAAGTGTGCAGCAATCGCAAATGTTGAAAATGGAGTAGTAACTAAATTAGATCCAAACCCAATGTTTCCAAAATCACAAAATATGCTTTGTGCCAGAGGAAATGCAGGTATTCAAGCTCTTTATGATCCAGACCGTTTAAAATACCCCATGATAAGAATTGGTAAAAAAGGCGAAGGAAAGTTCAAACGTGTAACATGGGATGAAGCTTATGAAGCAGTACTTAATGGTACAGATGATTTTCCTGGTCTTGCTAAAATCTTAGAAGAAGAAGACAATAGATCAACAATTGGTTATTGTGCTGGCGAAGGTATGGCAGAACATACTTATAAAACATTTATGGCAAATAAATTTGGCTCTACCAACTTTATAAATCATGCTTCTATATGTTTGCAAACAGCAATTTCTGGTTATTCTTTAACAATTGGTGGATATGGTCAAGCAGATTTAGAAAATGCCAGATATGTGATTATGGCTGGAGCAAATAGAGCTGAGGCTATTGTAACACCAGATACTATGAATTTATTCAAGAGAACAAGAGGTAGAGGAACTAATCTAGTAGTTGTTGACCCAAGATATACAAATACAGCTATACATGCAGATACTTACCTTCAAATAAAACCCGGAACTGACTTAGCTCTAGTACTTGCTCTTACATATCATGCAATAAAAAAAGTGATCTATAATCAGACTTATGTAGAAAATAATTTTTCTGGCTTTGAAGAGTACAAAGATCACATTATTTCAAGTAACTATACTCCTGAGTGGGCATCTGAGATTACAGACATTCCAGCAACTCAGATAATGAAAATTGCTGAAGATTTTATGGCATATGCACCACAATCAATCTACTACCAAGGTCGTCGTACAACTTGGAGTCAAAATGATTTTCAACTACGACGTGCGCAAGCTATTTTTACAGCTTTAGGTGGTGGTATAGATATTAAGGGTGGAATAGTCTTTGGAAAAAAACTCCCTTTAGATGATCATGAAGTAAACACTCCCCTATATGCAAATGCACTAGGTCGAATTGAAAAAAAAGAAGCTAAAATTGTTGGGGCTTCAGGATCTTGGATTGCTTGGAGAAATATGATAGCAGAAGAAAGAGCATCTTATCCAGTAAGAGGCTTCTTTGTTTATAAGCAAAATCCTATGCTTAGTGTTCCTAACATTGCAAAAACAAAAACAATGTTAGAAAAACTTGATTTAGTTGTTGTAATAGACACTATGCCAAGTGATACTGTAATGTATGCAGATGTAGTTTTACCAGAATGTACATATCTTGAAAGAGAAGATCCTATAAAATCTTTTGCAGGAGCCGAGCCTGCAATAGTTCTAAGAAATAAAGTAATAGAACCTATGTATGAAACAAAACCAGTTATTGAGATAATGCGTGGACTGAGTAAAAAACTATCAAAACCTCTTTGGGAAATAACTAAAAAGTTTGATGAAGATGTTCAAGAAGAACTCGAAGATGCAGATAGTGAAGAAGAGTACTATGAAGAAGCGGGCTTTAATCTAACAGACGCTTTTACACATTCTCAAGAAGATATCAATAAACACATGTTTGTTCCAAAATATGGTGAAAAAGCATGGCAAATATTAAGAGAAAAAGGCGTTTTTTATCCTGAGATGGAAAATGGCTTTAAGAAAATTGATAACAATACATACCAATATTACCGAGAAGATAAAAAATACCATACTGTTATAAAACTCCAAGATGAGTCTCAACATGAGGCAATAGATACTTGTGTTAACCCTAGAGAAATTGCAGAATTAAAAAGAATTTTTAACACTTCAAGTAAAAAAGTCACGTGTTATCTTGCTAGTATGAAGAAAAAAGGTATTGACCCAATGCCTACTTGGCATGATAGTGAATATATAAAAGTTCCCGATGGGAAATTTAAATTTGTAACGGGTAGACATGCACAATTTACACAAAACTCTACTCAGAACAATACAATGCTATTAGAACTTATGAATGAAAACCATGTGTGGATAAACGACAAAGAAGCAAAAAAATTAAATATAAAGTTTGCAGATGTACTTGAGATTACAAGTAGTGTAGGTAAGGTAAGAATCAAGGCTTATCCAACTGCAAGAATAATTGCTCAAACTATATTTTATGTACACGGTTTTGGAGCACACTCTACAGGCTTAACATTTGCACATATGAATGGAGCAAGTGACAATCAAATTATTGAAGATAGAATTGAACCAATTTTTGGAAGTGCTATTATGCATGACACTATTGTTTCGATTAAAAAGGTCTAATGATGGAACATGTAAAAAATTATGCCATGGCATTAAACTATCAAAACTGTATTAACTGTAAAGGCTGTGAAGTAGCATGTAAAGAAGAAAATGGTGTTCAATTAGGCGCTGATAAACAAAGGATTTGGGTTGGTATGGTTGAAGGAAGTATTTTTGGAAAACCATTTGTAAATCTTTACCCATCACAATGTAATCACTGTATAGATGCTCCATGTGTAAGCGTTTGTCCAACAAATGCTAGCCATGTTGTTGATGGTGGGATTGTAAAAGTTGACCCTCAGAAGTGTATTTTATGTAAAGGTTGTATGGAAGCTTGTCCTTATGATGCTAGATTTATTGATGATGTAACAGTCGCTGTAGATAAGTGTACTTTCTGTGATCATCGCATCGAAGAGTATGGTACAACGTCTTGTCAAGCTACTTGTCCAACAAAAGTAAGATTATTTGGAGACTTAAATGATCCACAGAGTGATTTAGTAAAACTTTTAAAAACTAAAAAATTCTTCTTTCAAAAAGAGCAAGAGGGAACTCTTCCAAAACTATTTTACATTTTACCTGATGATGAAACATACGCGAGACAAAGTGTCTCCGCAGATACTTTAATACATACATGGGATGATATTACAAATTCTTATGGAATTATTGATGAGAAAAGGAGTTAGAGATGCAAACTACAAATATTCTTGGGCTTGAGATAAACAAACTAAGCATTAAAGTATTTTTATTCGATAAGACCCTACTTTTTGCTTATACATTAATTCTTCTTGCATGTTATGGTATGTACGAAATTATAAATGTTAGATATTTTAGTGGTGCTGTAAACGCGCATATGATTTCACTTGACCCTACTAATGAAGCATTAAAAGAGAGTCTTAGAACTGCTGTTTTTGGTGTAGTTGGAGAAGTTCATAGAGAAATACCATGGACACTATTTATTGCTAACTATATGTATATGATATATACAGGTAGTGGAATTATATTTTTAGTTGCCTTAGCTGAATTATTTGGTGTCCATTTAGTTGCTAAAACTGCTGCATCTTTTATGGTAGCTGGTATTTCAATGGTATTTGCCGGACTATTTACAATTGCAACAGACCTAAACCTACTAAATATGATTTGGATGTTTTTAGATCCAAACTACAATACTGGAATGTGGTTGATGCTACCTCTGTACAGCATATATATTCCTTTTGTTTTATTTGAAATATATTTAATCTTAACAAATAAGCGCGAATTAGCTAGAAAACTTGCTTTACCAATTTTACTTTTGAGTATTGGAGTTGACCTTGTTGAGTATTATATTCAAGCTAAATTATTCTCTATGAATACAGCTAGGCATCTATGGACCGAGTTTCCTGCTTTAATGCTTTACTTTATAATTTCCGCTTTTGTTTCTTCTTTAGGAGTAATGGGAACGCCAATTCTAAAATCAAGTGCAATTTTTTGAAAGTAAGTTGAAAGATAGGATTAATCGATAAT
>NZ_JADGFC010000035.1 GCF_016744025.1 Sulfurimonas sp. | reverse complement strand
ATAACTGTGTCTTCTTTTTGGATTGTAGAACATTTCTATATATTCAAATATTTTAGATGCTGCAATTTTTCTGGTATCAAATATCTTTTTTCTGACAAGCTCTTTTTTGATTGTTTTAAAAAAGCTTTCTGCAACAGCATTATCATAACAATTACCTCTTCGGCTCATACTAAGAGTAATACTATGTTCTTTCGCAACTTTCTTATAATCGTAAGAGCTATACTGACTTCCTTGATCTGAGTGAAGAATCACTTTATCTGACTTACTAAGTCGAGTAACTGCCATTTGAAGTGCACTTATGATTAATGATGTCGTTTGACGATGTCCTGTAGCCCAACCTACAATTTTTCTACTAAACAGGTCAATCACTGTAGCTAAAAATATCCACCCCTCTTTGGTTCTGACATATGTTATATCACTTACCCAAGTTTCATTTGGCTTACCTGCTATAAAACACTGATGTAAATGATTTGGATATGCTTTATGAGCTGGACCGGTTTTACTATATGGCTTGCGTTTATAAGTACCTACCCCGTAAAGTTTAGCCTTACTCATAAGTCTAGCCACTCTTTTTTTATTGACATGTATTCCAAGCTCTTTTAAGTCTTTATGTATATTTCTATGCCCATAAACACCTTTTGATTCTTTAAAAGCTTCTTTTATCTGAATTAGTAATTCTTGATTTTCAAGTTCTCTATTAGAGATAGGTTGATTTAGCCACTGATAATATCCGCTTCTGTGCACTTGCATAACTTTACACAGTCTATGAACTGCATAAAATTGACTATACTCTTTGATAAAAGAGTATTTTAGTTTGTGTGGCTTGCAAAGTACACCGTGGCCTTTTTTAGTATGTCCCTCTCTTCTGTAACTCTATTAAGGTCTTTTTGGAGTTTCTTTATCTCTGCTTGAGATTCGTCTAATATTTTATGCTTTTGGATTGACTGAGGGGATTCTAGTCTTTTTATCCAGTTTCTGAGAGAGTCAGGATGAACACCAAGTCTTTCTGCTGTATCAGTTATGCTATAACCATTTTTTGTAACTTGTTTGACCGCTTCTATTCTGAACTCTTCGCTATAAACTACTCTTGCCATTTTTAATCCTATTAAATCTCATAACACATTTGTATTATTCTATCTAAATTACTGAATTAAAGTTTGTCTAGTTTATAGGGGTCATTCCAAAGCTATATATACAAGAACTAAAACAAGAGATAAAAGTATGCTAAAGCGACCTATTATTATTGGCTTGGTATAATATTAAAAAAATTATTCATGAGGTCTAAATGCAATTACTAGACGGTAGAGCACTCTCAAAAAAAATAGAAGAAAAAATCACACAAGATGTTAAAGACTTAAAATCAACATGCGGATGTACACCCGGTCTAGCAGTTGTTTTAGTTGGTCAAGACCCTGCAAGTTCAGCATATGTAAATATGAAGAAAAAAGCTTGTGATAGAGCTGGTTTTTACTCTATTACTCACGATATGCCTGAGACAATCTCTCAAGAAGCAATTGAGAAAACAATTGCTATGCTAAATAATGACACAAATGTTGATGGTATTTTAATTCAACTCCCACTTCCTAAACATATAGATACAACTAAACTGTTAGAACTTGTAGCACCAGAGAAAGATGTTGATGGTTTTCATCCTTATAATGTTGGCCGTTTAACTACAGGTCTTGATGGTTTTGCCCCTTGTACTCCTCTTGGTGTTATGGAGCTTTTAAAAGAGTATAAAGTAGATGTAAAAGGTAAAAATTGTGTTGTAGTTGGTGCTTCAAACATAGTTGGAAAACCTATGGCTGCCCTACTTTTAAATGCAGATGCAACAGTTGAAGTATGTCATGTTTTTACAGATGATTTAAAAAAGCACACTTTAAATGCAGATATTGTTTTAGTTGGTGTTGGAATTATTAATCTAATAACAGAGGATATGGTTAAAGACGATGTAGTCATTATAGATATCGGAGTAAGTAGAACTAAAGAGGGTAAACTTGTTGGTGATGTTGACTTTGAAAATGTAAGTAAGAAGAGTTCATTTATTACTCCAAGTCCAGGTGGTGTTGGTCCAATGACAATTGCTATGCTGCTTAGTAACACTTTAAAAGCTTCAAAGATAAACGCTAAAAAACTTGCACAAGAAAGAGAAGCTTAATGAAAGAAGTTATACGCAAAGCATATAAATTTTCAAACTCTTGGACAGGAACTGTAATTATAGTTCTTTTTGTTATATTTTTTATCGCTCAAGCTTTTAGAATACCTTCTGGTTCGATGAAAGACTCACTTCTTATTGGTGACCATCTTTTTGCTAAAAAGTTTGCTTATGGTATTTCTATGCCTCATATTCCTTTTATTGAAATGTCTATAATGCCATGGAGTGATAAACTTCGTCTAGTAGATGGGGATAAACCAGAGCGTGGAGACATTGTTATTTTCAGATATCCAGGTAATACAAAACAGCATTTTGTAAAAAGATGTGTTGCACTTCCTGGTGATGAACTTTTTGTTTCCGAGAAAGATTTATTTGTTCATCATAGCGAAGGTGATGATTGGATTAAAGAAAACTACAAAGATTATGAAATAGTAACTTTTGCTGGAAAACTTTGGGTTAAAAATCCTTATATGAAAGAACATCCTGGTATTCACCATGATGAAAAGATAACAAATACAGGTAGATATCCAATGGCACTATTTTACTTTTCTCCTATAAAAGTAAAAGAAAACAACTACTTTATGATGGGTGATAATAGAGATCACTCAAATGACAGTCGTTTTTGGGGTGCTGTTCCTTACGATAATATAGAAGGAACGCCTTGGTTTATATATTTTTCTATAACTGATGATTGGGAAATTAGATGGGATAGAATAGGTAAAACTCCGACAGACCTGGAGTCAGACACAAGTCTTGACTTAGCAAGAAAAGAGAGACTTAAAATAGACAAAGATGATCATGGAGTCTATTGATTTACTAAAAATCTTGGCAGCAGTACTCGCCCTAGCGGTGGCAATCATTGGGCATGAAATTATGCATGGATGGGTTGCTTATATATATGGTGATACAACTGCAAAAAATGCAGGAAGATTATCTATAAATCCTCTTACACATGTTGATTTAGTAGGAACAATTATTGTTCCTGCAACTATGTACTTTCTTCCAATGCTTTTAGGTGGAGATAGTGGATTTTTATTTGGTTGGGCTAAACCTGTTCCAATAAATACAGCCACAGTTATTAGAAGCGGTGGATATAACGCGGCGATGCAAGTTGACCTTGCAGGAATAGTTTACAACTTTACTATGGCCACTCTTGCATCTGTAGCTGTAGTAGCAATGTCACAGCCTACAACTGCTGATTCTTTAATCTATGTATTTGCATATATGTTTGTGATTCAACTTATAATTATAAATGTAGTTTTAGGAGTATTTAACCTACTTCCTATTCCTCAGTTTGATGGAGCACACTTTTTAATGCATCTAGCTCTAAAATACAGAGTAAATGCAGTTGCAGAGTTTTTTTACAAAAATGAAAGATATGGAATTATTATTGTTTTGATAATTTTAATGACACCACTAAAAAACTACCTGCTATTAATGCCGGTACAAACTATTTTACAACTATTAACATAAAGGGATAAATATTGAAATTTTACATTGCTACTGACCATGCGGGACTTGATTTAAAAGACTATACAGTCGAACTATTAAAAGAAAAAGGCCACGAAGTTATTGACTTAGGACCATTTTCAAAGACAAGAGTTGATTATCCAGATTACGCAGTTAAAGTATCTGAGGCTGTTCTAGCAGATGCAGACTCCCATGGAATTCTTATTTGTGGTTCAGGTATAGGTATGAGTATGGCGGCTAATCGTCATACTGGAATCAGAGCTGCACTTTGTCATGATGCATATACGGCAATGGTTGCCCGTGGTCATAATGATGCAAACATATTATGTTTTGGTGAAAGAATTGTTGGAAAAGGTGTAGCTGAGTCTATACTAGATTCTTGGATAGCATCTAGTTTTGATGGTGGAAGACATACTGGTAGAATTGAAAAAATCGAAGCGATAAACGCATAAATCAAAGGAAGAGCTCATGTTTTTTGAATGGTCACTTTTAACAGCACTATCTATTTTATCTATTTATCTTTTTGTAAAGATGTATTACTTCAAAAGTATTACAAGTAAAGAACAAAGAGGTAATGACTTGATGAAGCTAACGCTTCAAGAAGCAGAAATACTCATAAGAAAATATCAAATACAGCTTCAACGTGCTCTTGGTAATGTTGACATTTTAAGTGACGAGCTTACTAAACTAAGAGGTGAGCTAAAAGTTCTAAAACAGAGAAATACTAAACATAGACAAGAAACTGATCGTCTAACTGGTAAAATCAAAGCATTAGAGGGTCGTATTGACGCTCTACTATAAAAAGGGAATAAATAAATTATGGTATTAAGTAAAACAGAAAGAAAAATAATAGAAGATTCAATTAGAGATATTAAAGACTTTCCTAAACCAGGAATAGTGTTTAAAGATATCACTACTCTTTTAAATAATAAAGAAGCCTACGGTGTACTAATGAATCACTTATACCAAAGATATAAAGAGTATAACTTGGACTATATTGCTGGAATAGATGCAAGAGGTTTTATATTTGGGGCTGCTCTTGCTCAGATGCTAGGTCTGGGATTTGTTCCTATTCGTAAGAAAGGTAAACTTCCCTATACTACTATAAGTGAAAAATACTCACTAGAATACGGTGTAGATGAAGTAGAAGTTCATATAGACGCATTTAGCGAAATACCTAATGCTAGAGTTCTTATTATAGATGACCTTATAGCTACTGGTGGAACTGCTAATGCGGCTGCTACACTTGTAAAGCAAACTGGTGCAGAGTGTGTTGAAGCATGTTTTATAATCGGTCTTGGTTTCTTAGACGGGATTAAAAACTTAGAAGAAAAAACGGATGTTTATTCATTGATTGAGATGGACTAATGTTAAAACTAACTGTTAAAAACTTTGGTGTTTTAAAAGATATAAATATTAGTCTTAATAAAACGAATCTTTTTATTGGTGATAATGGTAGTGGAAAGAGTGTCCTAGCTAAATTAATTACTATCGTTACAAATGAAGTACCAGAAAACTTATTTAATCAATTTAAAGAGTTTAATATTGATTTTATTACAGACAAAACAGTTATACTATTTAAAGAAGATAAAAACTTATTATTACATATAGAAGACGGTAAATTAAAACATTATGAAATAAGTAAATATAAACAAACTATAATTAAGCGACTTCTAGCTAAAAATCCAAATAATGCAACTACTTCAGAGTTAATCAACAACATCGGAGTATTAGATGGATTAGAATCTCAGTATATTCCAGCAGAAAGAAATTTAATATCAATATTTAATCAGTCAATTAGTAATTTAATAAGTGCTAAAATACCTCTCCCTGATACACTTTTAAAGTTTTCAAGTGAATACAATAAAGCACGAAAAGAAATTAAAGAATTAAACTTACTAAATATGAAGTATATAAATAAAAATGGGAATGATCTAATATACTATGATGACGATAATTATTTATCATTAGAAAACAGTTCAAGTGGAATGCAAACAGCTTTACCGATGTATTTAACACTTAAATACTTTTCATCAAGTTATCGTCATATAATTATTGAAGAACCTGAACTAAATTTATTTCCAAAAACACAGATTGAAGCAATAAAGTATATTATTGAAACTACAACTAAAAATGATTCATATATTATGACTCATAGCCCTTATATATTATCTATTTTAAATACTTTACTCTTTGCTTATAAGGCTTCAAACACTAATGATATTTTAAGAGATAAGATATCTAAAATCATTCCAAAAGAACAACAAATAAATCCTGATAACTTTTCTGCATACCTAATTAAAGATGGAGTTTCTGAAAATATTAAAGGTGCGTCTACTGGAATGATTCAGGAAAATTCTATTGATGAAATTGGTGGTATGCTTGATGATGATTTTAGTGAATTAATGGAAATCTATAGTGAGTTTAAAAGTGATAAATAACTTTGACAAGTGCGTAGAGAGTGTAGATAAAAAACACTTTTTTATTCAAGATGCAGATGATCAAAAACCAGCTTTTATAGTAGAAGAAAATGGAGAGTTTGAAGTTGTAAACAAAACAAACCACCCTGTCGATTTTCTTAAAATAGACTCTTGTGTTTCCAACTCTAGTGATAATAAAAGATGTGACTGTGCTATTTATAATGATGATATATTTTGTTTTATTGAGTTGAAAAATTCTAAACGAACTAATTGGAAGAGCTGGATAAAAAGTGCCGAAGAACAACTAGAAGCTACTATTGAAGATTTTAAAAATGAAGAAATTACTAAAAATAAAACTTTAGAAGCATATATGTGTTGTACTTGTAAAATTGATGGAAATTTTACAAAAATTTCAAGAGCGTCAAATAACTATGAAGTTCAAACATATTTTATTGATGAACTAAATACAAAATTATATTGTGATACAAAAAAGGAGTTTAACTAAAATGAATATGTACATCCCTTCCCCATCAAAATTTGACCCAGATGAAAATGGTCACTTTGGTATCTTTGGAGGACGCTACGTTCCAGAAACACTTATGCCTGCACTTGCAGAACTTAAAGATGAATATGAAAAAATTCGTTTTGATAAAGAGTTCTGGAAAGAGGTTCATTACTACCTTACTGACTATGTTGGTCGCCCTTCTTCACTCTACTTTGCAGAAAATATTTCTAAGGAAATTGGTGCTAAAGTATACTTAAAACGTGAAGATTTAAATCATACAGGTGCACACAAAGTTAACAATGTTATCGCACAAGGTTTAATGGCTAAAAGACTTGGTTATAAAAAAATCATAGCAGAGACAGGGGCTGGACAACACGGTGTTGCTACTGCTACTATCTGTGCTCTTTTAGATTTAGAATGTGAAGTATTTATGGGTGCTAAAGATGCCCAGCGTCAAGAATTAAATGTATTTCGTATGAAACTACTTGGGGCTAAAGTAAATGCTGTAGAGAGTGGTTCATGTACTCTTAAAGACGCTATGAATGAAGCTATCCGTCACTGGGTAACAAATGCTAGAGATACTTTTTATATCATAGGAACTGTTGCAGGTCCACATCCATACCCAATGATGGTTAGAGACTTTCAAGCTATCATAGGTTATGAAGCAAGAGCACAGATACTAGAAAAAGAAGGTCGACTTCCTGATCATGTTATTGCATGTATTGGTGGTGGATCAAATGCTATAGGTACATTTCAGCACTTTCTAGAAGATGAAGAAGTTGAGTGTATCGGTATAGAAGCTGGTGGACTTGGAATCGAGACTGACAAGCATGGCTGTTCTCTTAAAAAAGGTCGTCCTGGTGTACTTCACGGTCAAATGAGTTATACACTTCAAGATGAAGATGGTCAAATACAAGAAGCTCACTCTATTTCAGCTGGACTTGATTATCCAGGAATAGGACCTGAACACTCTTTTCATAATGATAACAAGTCGGTAACATATGACAATGCAACAGACCAAGAAGCTTTAGATGCATTCGTATGGTTAAGCCGCAAAGAGGGAATCATCCCAGCATTTGAAAGTGCTCATGCAGTTGCACATCTTAAAAAGATGAAAAATATAAAAGATAAAATCATCATAGTAAACCTTTCAGGTCGTGGTGATAAAGATATGATTCAAGCTAAAGAAATATTAAACTTTGACTAAATTTTACCCTACTCTTGTATAAAGTTATAAATACAAAAACCACTAGATACTAAACTATATAGTGGTTACTTTACAGAGACAATTTTAAATTCCTTAACACTACAGACAACTAATTCTCTTGATAATATCACTAATAAACAAAAAAAATGAAAGTTTTTTTCCGCTATAATCTCTTAGTTTAATTTTAGGAGAACTTATTGAATTACAAATTTAAGTTATTAATAACATTTCTTTTTTTACCCTTGGTGCTTTTTGCTGATGCAAAAACTAATGCACAAACCTTTGGTGCATTGACACTAATTCCACCTGCTGTTGCAATTATCTTGGCATTTGTTACAAGAAATGTAATATTTTCACTCTTTATGGGTATCTTTAGTGGAACATTTTTACTGAATGTTTCAGGATCAAATATTTTTGGATCTTTTTATCATGCCTTTGTAGATATGGTTACAAAGATGATTGGCTCTATGGCTGATTCTTGGAATGCCGGAATCATACTTCAAGTACTTACAATCGGTGGTATGATTGCCGTTATAACAAAGATGGGTGGACCTAGAGCAATTGCTGAAAAACTAGCAAAAAAAGCTAAAACAGGACGTTCAGCTCAACTATATACTTGGGTAATGGGATTTTTCATCTTCTTTGATGATTATGCAAACTCTTTAATTATCGGGCCAATTATGAGACCAGTTACAGATAAACTAAAAGTAAGTAGAGAAAAACTTGCTTTCATTATAGATTCTACAGCTGCTCCAATTGCAGGTATCGCACTTATTTCAACATGGGTTGGATATGAAATATCTCTGATTAAAGATGCTTATGCAATGATTGGTCAAACTGAGATTAATGCTTATTCAATCTTCGTTGAGACTATCCCTTACCGTTTTTACAATATCTTAATGTTGGCGTTTGTATTTTTTAGTGCATACTTTTTAAGAGAATTTGGTCCTATGCATAAGGCTGCAAATAGAGCTATAACAACAGGTGAAGTTTGTCATCCAGATTCAAAACCATTAGTTTCTCAAGATACATCAACTCTAGAACCTAAAGAAGGGATTAAGCATTCTATTTGGAATGCGATAGTTCCAATTTTGACTCTTATTATTGTTGCATTTATAGGTTTTTACTTTAGCGGTTTAAGTTCTTTAGAGGGTGAAACTTTAAAACTTGTTCAAGCTAATCCATACTCATTTAACTCTATAAGAGATTGTTTTGGAGCGGCAGATGCTTCTATAGTACTTTTTGAAGCTGCTCTTTTTGCTTCTATAGTAGCTATTGGAATGGGAATGCAGCAAAAAATGTTTAACCTCTCTGAAGCACTTGAAATTTGGGTATTTGGTGTAAAGGCTTTAGTTATAACTGCCGTTATTCTTATCCTTGCATGGTCTATTAGTTCAGTAATTAAAGAGTTAGGTACTTCAACATACTTAGTTGCTATATTGACAGATTCTACTCCACAGATTCTTCTTCCTTCTATTATCTTTATATTTGGTTCAATAATATCATTTTCAACAGGAACATCTTATGGAACTATGGGAATATTGATGCCTTTAGCTATTCCAATTGCAAACTCTGTAGGTATTCATACAGGATTAGAAGGAATGGAACTACATGAGTATATTATTTTAAATATAAGTGCTGTTTTAACAGGTGCGATTTTTGGTGATCATTGTTCACCTATATCAGATACCTCTATACTTTCTTCAATGGGTGCATCTTGTGACCATATGGACCATGTTAGAACACAACTTTACTATGCAATTTTTGTTGCTGCCGTTGCTATCATATTTGGTTATATTCCAGCAGCTCTTGGATATTCTATTTATATGATTCTTCCATTAGCATTATTAGTTATCGCTCTTACTATAAGATTTTATGGAAAACCTGTACACGTTCAACCATAACTATAAAAGAGGCAATTTAAATTGCCTCTTGAACTCATAAATTATGAAAAATAATATTTTTAAAACACAAAAACTTCCATTTGTAGAGTTAAGATATATATCCCAAGTTACAAGTTGTGATAAAAAACATCAGCATGAAGAACTAACTCTTACTACTATAAAAGCTGGAAATATAAATATTTTGTTTAATGAAAAAACCGACTCACTAAAGCCAAATCAAATATCTATAATAAACCCAAATGAAGTTCACTCTGCAACTCTTAGTGATGTTAAAAGTTTTGGTTGTTATGTTTTATATCTAAATAAGAAGTGGTGCGAAGAGATTCAAAAATCTTTATTTACTCAATCAAGTTTTTTGAATATACAAACAAGTCTAGTTAAAGATAATAGTATGTACCTTGAGTTTATATCTATATGCGATGAACTTTTTATGAACGATATATCAAATATAGAAAAAGAAGAAAAACTCATAGAATTTATAAGTAAAATATTTTTAAAGTTTTGCCATACAAATGAAAAAGCACAATTAGATACTAAAAATTTAAAAACAGCAAATAAAATTAAAGACTATCTAATAGTAAATCTTGAAAATGACATTTCATTACAAGATGTATCTGAGTTTATGAAACTATCCACTATCCATATACTAAGAGTATTTAAAAGAGAGTTTGGTTTGCCTATACATTCTTACATACTAAATGAAAAAGTACACCTTGCAAAAGATTTACTATCACAGAATATGCCTATTTCTGAGGTAGCACAGAGTAGTGGTTTTTTTGATCAAAGCCATCTTAACAAATCATTTAAAAGAGTTTTTCAACTTACCCCTAAAGAGTATCAAAAAAATATATCTTCATAAAATGTTTATTTTGTCCAAGACTTAATTATAGAATTTTCATAAAATACACTAAATAAAATATTTGGAGTATTTTATGACAAAAGAACATAAGGAGAAAATTGTAGAGCAGTTTTCAAAACAAGCAGTTGCATTTAAAAAGCTAAAAGGACACTACAACGCTGTAGATACAATCATACAGATGAGTGGAGTTTCAACACATCACAAAGTATTAGATATAGCCTGTGGAACAGGTATATCAACTTGTGAGTTTGCAAAAAAAGCCAAAAATGTAATCGGGCTTGATATAACAAAAAAAATGATTGAAGAAGCTATAAAAACGCAAAATGAAAATAATCTAAAAAACATAGACTTTGATTTAGGTGATGTTGAAGACTTGCCATATAAAGACAATACCTTTGATATCGTTTATACAAGATAT
Organism: Sulfurimonas sp.; assembly: GCF_016744025.1. Taxonomy (GTDB): domain Bacteria; phylum Campylobacterota; class Campylobacteria; order Campylobacterales; family Sulfurimonadaceae; genus Sulfurimonas. The sequence continues at coordinate 9,749 of NZ_JADGFC010000035.1, read as the reverse complement.
AGTTTTCATCATTTTTTAGATACAACAAAAGTTTTTGAAGAGATGCTTAGAGTTTGTAAGCCAGATGGAAAAGTAATAGTGGTTGATGTAGCACTTGAAGATAAGTATAGCCAAGCATATAACAGTATGGAAAAACTTCGTGATCCTTCTCATACAAAAGCATTGACATTTCAAGAATTTAATATGCTGTTTTCAAATAAAAATTTATCTGAACATAAACAGAGTTCTTATAAAGTAGACATGGAGTTAGAAGAACAGTTAGCTGCATCTTTTCCTAACAAGGGTGCTAAAAACAGACTAAGAGAAATATTCAAAAAAGATATAAAAACTAACTCGCTTGGAGTGGATTCATATTTACAAGAGAATAAAATATATTTTTCTTATCCTATAACTATTTTTACAGCTACGAAGTTTAAGTAAAATAGTGTTTTTTAGAATTTAAAACACTATTTAGTTACAATGTCTAGATATATTATATGTAGGAGTACTTTATGAGCAATGTAGAACATGGGATTTCCATAGGAATTAATAGAGTAAATGAATTCTTTTTTATGAAAATAAGAATAGAGGGAACTCTAACACATGAAGACTATGAGAGAATGATTCCCATGCTTACAAGTTCTATAGAAGGTATTACAGAGCCTGAAGTCAGAGTTCTTATAGATGCCACAGACTTCAAAGGTTGGGAACTTAGAGCTGCTTGGGATGACATTAAATTTGGTATGGAATATAGACAAATTTTCAGTAAGATTGCAATTGTAGGAACAAATACTATAGAGACTTACGCAGCTAAGATTGGCGGTTGGTTTATAGATGGAGATATGAAGTTTTTTGAATCTCTTGATCATGCCTACGACTGGTTAAATCAAGAAGATATAAAAGCTGATATCAAGGACGGAAAATATAAATAATTTTACAATTGCTGAAGAGATATGGAATACAATCACTCACGGACTTGGATTAGCACTAAGCATAGCTGGTTTAGCAGTTTTAGTTGCTTTTGCAAGTTTAAATGGATCAGTATTAGCCATAGTAAGTAGTGCAATCTACGGTTCAACTCTTGTTATTATGTATGGTTCATCTACTCTTTATCATGCTATAACACACAAACAGATAAAACAACTGTTTCAAACCTTTGATCACTCTTCTATATACTTTTTAATAGCTGGTACTTATACACCAATTACATTAGTTTCACTTCAAGGAACATGGGGTTATTCTATTGCTACAGTTGTTTGGTTAGCTGCTATATTTGGCGTCTACATGAAGTTTGCATATCCAAATCGTTTTGAAAAGTTATCTTTAGTTTTATATCTTGTTATGGGCTGGTGTATTGTTGTTGCATTAGATCCACTTAGTGACAATATGCAAAGTGGTGGTTTTTATCTACTGATTGCAGGTGGACTTTCATACACTCTTGGAGTATTTTTTTACGTAAATGACCATAAGACAAATTATCATGCTATTTGGCATCTATTTGTTCTTGGTGGGAGTATTTTTCATTTCTTTATGACAATACTTTATATCATATAAATAAACTCTATTTTATACTCTTTTAGATACTATCTTGAAATAATCTAACATAATGGAAATCAAATGAATATTCAACTATTAAACAAAAATATTTCTGATATAAAAGCAGATATCTTAGTAGAGTTTTTAACTCCAGATGCACTAATAGAGCATGCAGAAGTTAAAATTTTAAATCAAGCAGGATTTAAAGCAGAACAAGATTCTATTTGTTTTTTACATGAAAAAGGTCTTCTTTTTTGTGGAACAGATAGCAAAAAAAGTGATGACATAAGAAGTGCTGCTACTTCTATGGTTCAAGCACTTAAATCTTCAAACTACCAAAGCGTAGCATTTAGCGTGATTAAGAAGAATTCTCTTGCTGCAATGGTTGAGGGTGTAATCTTAGGTGGATATGAGTTTAATGAGTATAAATCAAAGCCAAAAGAGATAACTCTAAAAGATATCTCACTTGCATCTAACGAGCTAGATTTCGAAGAACTTAAGACAACTTTTGATGAAGCACTTATAATAGCAAAAGCTACATGTTTTACTCGTGACATAGTAAATAGAGCTCCACAAGAGTTAAATCCTGAGACTTTCGCTATTTTGGCAAAGAAACTAGCTGATAGTAATTCTTTAGAGTGTAATATACTTGCAGAAGATGATCTAAAAAAAGAAAACATGGGAGCTATGCTTGCTGTTGGTCGTGCATCTATCCATGAAAGTCAACTTATACACTTGTCTTATAAACCAGCGAACCCTAAAAAAATTATCTCGCTTGTAGGTAAGGGTCTTACTTATGATAGTGGTGGACTAAGCCTAAAACCTTCTGCATCTATGGTAACTATGAAGATGGATAAAGCTGGTGCTTGTGCTGTTCTTGGAATGATTAAAGCAGTTAGTGAGTTGAAACTTGATATTGAAGTTCATGCATTTGTTGGCGCAGTTGAGAATATGGTTGGTGGAGATGCTTATAAACCTGATGATGTACTTGTTTCAAGAAGTGGAACAACTATCGAAGTTAGAAATACAGATGCAGAAGGACGTTTAGTTTTAGCAGATGTACTTACTTACGCACAAGAAACTGTAAATGCTGACGCTATCTTTGACTTTGCAACACTTACAGGTGCTTGTATGGTAGCTCTTGGTCAATACACAACAGGTCTTATGGGACACTCTCATAAGCTAAAGCATGACTTATCTAGAGCTGCTAGTGCATCTGGAGAATTAACAGGTTCACTTCCCTTTAACAGACATCTTAAAAAACTTCTAAAGAGTGAAATAGCTGATATCTCTAACGTAGCATCTAAGCCTTATGGTGGAGCTATTACAGCTGGTTTATTCTTAGATAGATTTATCAAAGATGAAAATAAAAACAAATGGATGCACTTTGATATAGCAGGTTCTGCTTATACTGAGTCAGCTTGGGATTGTAATGTTTATGGTGGAACTGGAGCAGGTGTTCGTTTCATGAGTGAGTACTTAAAAAATATATGACAAAAGAACGCGAAGGCGAGCTTTTAATGATAGGACTCTCCATCTTGGAGAGTTGGTTTCCTATACTTTCCATTGTAGCTATTTCTCATATTGGAGCTCTACACACTTACGCTTTTTCTCTATTTATATCATTATTTTTCTTTTTAGCATTAATGACTAAAAAAAAGCTATTCTCAGAGCTAAAAAATAGAGATGCATACAAAGACCTACTAATAACAAGTTTATTGATTACAATGCTATTTGCTTTGATGTTTATAGGTATGCAATATACAACTGCTGGCAATATGTCTGTCATAATATTTACACAACTATTTTTCTCATACCTCTACTTCAATATATTTGGAAAAGAAAAAATGGATTTAATTCATAGTGTTGGTGCTTTTATTATGGGTATAGGCGCAGTAATTATACTTTTGCCTGATGATCTCGCTTTTAATAAAGGTGATTTAATAATCCTAACAGGTGCCGCTTTAGCACCAATAGCCAACTTCTACTCAAAGAGAACTAGAAAGCACTGCTCGTCTGAAACTATTTTAGGATTTAGAACTATTATTGCACTTCCTATAATATCTCTTTTAGCTTGGATAATAGAACCTGAGATTACTTTAATAAGTTTAGAAAAAGCCCTTCCCTTTGTACTTCTCATAGGATTAGTTGTCTTTGGTGTATCAAAGATATTTTGGATGGAGGCTCTTCATCGCATCTCTATTACAAAAATAAGTGCCATGATAGCTTTAGTCCCACCAATGACTCTGCTATTTGCTTTTTTATATTTAGATGAAGTACCAGAACTTCGTCAGATTGTAGGAATAATTCCAATCCTAATAGGTGGATATCTTTTAACAAAACCTATAAAAAATGAAACAATTTCTAAATAAATGCAAGAAATGACTGATAAACAAACACTTTACTTATTTACAGATGGAAGTGCCAACCCTAAAACAAAGATTGGTTTTGGTGCTTATCTACTTTTGAATGAAGAGGAGTTATATTCTGCTAATTTAAATAAAACCAATGTAACAACTAAAATGTTTGAGCAAACAAGTTCATCTAAACTTGAATTGCAAGCTTTACTTTGGGCACTTAGCACAATAAACATTGAAGACTCTAATCTTGTTGTTTACACAGATTGTCAAAATACTGTTGGTCTTAAAGGTAGACGAGAAAGATTTGAGAAAAACAACTATAAGAGCAAAAAAAAAGATTTAATTGCAAATCATGAACTCTACAAAGAGTTTTATATAATCACAGATGACATAGAGTGTGAATTTATAAAAGTAAAAGGCCATAAAAAGAATGAAGAAAAAAATAGCATAGACAAAATCTTTACTCTTGTTGATATAGCCGCAAGAGATGCTCTACGCGAATCATTTTTATAAAAGCTTATATTTTTTATAAATAAACCAAGTATAATTTAGATAATATTACAAAATAATATTATAAGCATTACAAAGGGTAAAAATGGGATTAAGTATAGGTTTAGTAGGACTTCCAAACGTAGGTAAATCAACAACATTCAATGCATTAACAAAAGCACAAAACGCAGAAGCAGCAAACTACCCGTTTTGTACTATTGAACCAAATAAAGCAGTAGTTCCAGTTCCAGATAAAAGATTAGCCCAACTTGCTAAGATAGTTAATCCTGAGAGAATCCAATATTCTACACTTGATTTTGTTGATATTGCAGGTCTTGTTAAGGGTGCTTCTAAAGGTGAAGGTTTAGGAAATAAGTTTTTATCTACTATCCGTGAAACGGAAGTTATACTTCAAATAGTTAGATGTTTTGATGATGAAAACATTGTTCATAACGAAGGAAGCATCGACCCTCTTCGTGATGTAGAAATCATCGAAGGTGAACTTATCCTTGCTGACATTGAAGTACTTTCAAATCGTATTGATAGACTTAAGAAACAAGCTAAAGCTGATAAGAGTGCTAAAGCTTCTTTAGAGATGGCAGAAGAACTTATGGAGTTTTTAGGTGATGGAAACTTAGCTAGAAACTTCAAAGACGCAGATAGTGATATATATGAAATACTTAATAATGAAGTTAGATTTTTAACTCAAAAAGAAATCATGTATGGTGCTAACACTGATGAAGATGGTCTGCTAGAAGACAATGAATATGTAACTATATTAAAAGATCATGCAGTAAAAAACAACTGCGAACTTATCAAACTTTGTGCAAAGGTTGAAGAAGAGCTTATTGGTCTTGATGATGATGAAGCACAAGAGTTTTTAACAGACCTTGGTGTTGAAGAATCTGGACTAGAACAAATCATACACAAGGGTTTTGATAAACTTGGACTTATGAGTTACTTTACTGCTGGAGTTAAAGAGGTTCGTGCTTGGACTATAAAGCAAAATTCTACTGCTCCTAGAGCTGCTGCAGCAATTCACAACGACTTTGAAAAAGGTTTTATTCGTGCAGAAGTTATTGCTTATAATGACTACATAGAGTGTGGTGGAGAGGGTAAAGCTAAAGAAGCTGGTAAAATGAGACTAGAGGGAAAAGAATACATCGTACAAGACGGTGATATTATGCACTTTAGATTTAACGTTTAGGTATAATTAATATAATGAAATTGCATTAGTGCAATGAGCTTTCTGCATAAGTAGAAAGTCTCCTTCATTTTGTAAAATAAAATTAAGGATATTATAATGGAATTAAAATATGTTGGTCCTAAACCAATTATTTCATACACAGGCATTGAGTTTGATAATAACAAAGAAGATAAATATACTTATCTCAATATTGTAGTTCAACTATTAAAAGCACTAGACCACGATTACTTCGAAGATAAAACATACAACTATCAAGCCTATACACAACGTCTCACATCCCAAGAATTATATGACGAACTAACAAAATTATGTCCAAATATAAAAGCACTTATGCAAAGAGAAAATCATAATATAGAAGAAGAGATTGAGCACAATATTCATAGAGCTGAAGAAAACAGTGTCTTAAATGCACAAAACAGAGAAGTATTACTGAGTAATATAAATATTATGCATGATTATTTGGTTCAACGTTCTATTAATAAAAGCGTGTATTATTGCGCAGTAGATTTATTGGCTGAGTTATTAAAAAAAGACCACATAGACCATGTTATAACACCTATGTTTCAAACATTTTTTCATGTACTTCATTCTGTGCAAGGAAGTTTAAAAAAACAAAAATCTCCTATTGATACTGCTTTGGATGTTTTTGAAAAAGATGGAACATTATTTGTAAAACTTCAAGTTATAAACACTAAAAAAGTTAACTCATTGATATCATAGACTGAACCATCGTATCTTTTAGTCTCTTGATAGCTGGGTCAAATTTATCTAATCCTTCAAGTTCTAATCTACTTGGTTCTTTTTTAGCTTCTTTGAGTAAGTGTTGTAGTTTTATCTTCTCTTTTATATCTATAGTAGAACTAGTTGACTTCTCCTTTATATCCATAATTTTCATCTTTGCAGTAACTATATTTGATTTTTTAATATCTTGAGCTACCTTAATTCTATTATTTAGTTTAGTAAAGTTATGCAGCTCAAGTAGTTGTTTATTTTTAATCAAATCACTCTGTAGGGTTTCTTGTATAAGGAAAGTTGAGTCTCTAGTTTGCTCATTTTTTGAGACTAGTTCAATAAATGTATCAGCTATTTCTTCAAAGATGTAGCGTCTATATTTGTCATAATAATCATCAGCAATACCATGTATAAATTTAACTCTACTTTTTTCTTTAAGTTCAACAATAGCTTCTTTTTTTGGATAGTTCAAAACTTCTGTTGCAAAACTCATCCACTCATTTGCTATTTCATGAAAAAGTATATTAACAATCTGTTGAAACTTAAGGTCTATGAAACTTTGCAAATATAAAAAGTTTATTTCATGTTTTAGTTTATTACGAACAAGAGTCTGCGCAAGTATTAGCATGATTTCAACCCTGTCATAATGAGTTGATACGTGAAGTACTTCCCACTCAAACAGGGTTCTATCATTAAATAGTTTATCAATATACTTTTGCTTTTCTTCTTGTGTTTTATACATTTTTAGCTATTGTTTCTCCATACTTTACATCTTTACCAACTATATCTTCTAACTCTAGCATACCCTTTTGAGCAAGTATTACTATTGTAGAACCCATCTCGAAACATCCAAAATCATCACCTTTGTTTAAGTATAAATCCGTATAGTCATATACAGTTGGTCTGTTTGCGTTTGCATTCGTTTTTATCTTTGATTCAAATGCAACTTGCATTACACCAACATTTAAAGCACCAACAAGCACCATAAAAAACTTTTTACCAGAAGCATTTTCACACATTAAAACAACTCTCTCATTTTCTATAAAAAGATTAAGTCTTTTTCTTAGTGAAGCAAAGTTTACAGGATATAGTTTGCCAGGTATATGAACAGCTCTTATAACTTTGAGGTTTGTAGGTATATGGTAACGATGATAATCTTTTGGAGATAAGTAAAAGTTTACAAATTCTCCATCATGAATAGAATTTTTCTCATCAGAACTAAAGTGCTCGCCTAAAAGCTCATCACTTGAGTATCTCATACCTTTAATTTGTAGAGCATAATCTTTTTGCAATGTACCACAATCTGAGATTAAAGAATCACATGGGGAGATAAAAGCCTCTGCATCTAAAGAGTATTTTCTATCTTCATTTAATTTTCTTGTAAAAAGAGCATTTAAACTTTTATATACATTAGGAGCTTGAAACTCTTTCATATCAAGTCCCATTAGACTTACATAAGAATGATTAACTATCTTTTGAAACCATTTTGGAAACTCTTTACTTGCAAATTTTCCAAAATTTTGTGAAATTGCTGATGTTATGTGTTTACTCATTTATATTTCTACCCTATTCGTTTATTTTTCTTTTTGCTATCTCTTCAAGGAGAACAGTTGCATATGAACCTTTTGGAAGAGTAAAGTTTATCTCATATTGAGCTTCAACAGGTTTAAATCTTCCCTCGATATCTTGAGGAAAAACCCATGCGTATCTTCTTGCCCCATCTGCATTAATCTCATCATCAAAATCTTTTTCAATTGTTCCAGCTATGCCAGAAGCAACCTTAACTTTTGTACCACATAAAAGACCGGTTGGAGATATACCTCTATCATTAAATCTATCTAAATCCTCTTGAGTCTCTTCAAAGTCAAATAATCTACCATGTGGATAATGTTCCATTACATCACCTTCTATTAGCTTAAATGGATGTTTTTGAGCTTTTAGTTTTGCAACTTGATCATTTGGCATATTTAAAATAGATTCAAGTTCTATAGGTTCAAAATTATTAACTAGTTTATTTATTTCTAGTCTTCTACTTAGCCATAGATTAAAAAGATGACTTTGGTAAGCATTTATAAGAAGTTTTTTTACTCTAGGGTTACGTTCTCTAGCTTCACCTTTAGCAAGTTTCTCACCTAAAATATGGTTATCTCCATCATTTCCAAATCTTTGATAACCAAAGAAGTTAGGCATACCGAATTTAGTTATGCTTTTAAGAGCTTCATCAATTTTGATAGCACTTGTAGGATTAACTTTTTTAATTTTAATAAAAAATCTATTTCCCTTTAGGTGACCTATTCGTATCTTATTGTTATGGTAAGTTCTTGAAATGATTTTTACATTTTCATGTTCAAAGTTTTCCAGCGCTTCTTCATGTTGTTTATTTATAGAGATATACTGTTTAGTCATTGCATGCTTGTCTTTTAATCCTGCATAACCAATGTCTCTGTTTTTAATGCCTAGATATCTTGCAAGTATTCCAACTAACTCAGAAGTAGTAAGATTTTTCTTTCTTATGAAGAGAACTAGGTGCTCACCCTCCCCTGAAAACTCATAAAGAGGTATCTCTTCTACAACGAAGTCTCTAGGACTTTGTTTAAAGTGAAAATCGATGCTAGTATGATCTAGCGAATAGAATCTATCCATTATATATATGCCTTTAAAAATGATGTGCTTTGCATCTAGAAGTATAGCTAACTCTTGCACTTCTTGCAAAAATATTCAGTGGTGTTCTTACCTGCGCAGCTCGTCTTATAAGAGCTTTTCTATGTCTTTTGTCAAAGGCAACTAGCATCTCATACTCTTCACCACTGCAAGCTATAGCTTTAGAAATTTTATTTGTAAACTTAAAACCAACTCTATTTAAGGTTGCAAGTTTATCTAAATCACTAAAAAGACCATCTGATATATCCATACCAGAACTTAAAAATCTGCTAGAGTTACTTACAAATTTTTCTCTTAAGTTAATATTTACAAATTTAGATTTTTTATGTAATTTACCAAGGCTCATAAGAGATTGTAAATTTTTTTTACTTTTACCCAACTCACCAGTGTAGGCAAGCATATATCCACGTCTTAAACCACTTCGTAGTAATGCTTTTTTTGTGTGTGAAATAATTGTTATAGTAATATCTAGTTTAGTATTACTAATAGTGTCTCCACCAATAATTTCAATCCCATATTTATCCGCTACATCTTTAAAACCAGATGCTAACTCTTGCATCTGCTTCTTAGTAATACTCTTTGGCATAGCAACACTTAAAAGTGCGTACTTTGGTTTAGCATTCATAGCTACTGCATCTGAGATATTAATCATCATAGACTTTACAGCTATTTGATAATGACTCATCCACTTAGTCTTAAAATGCACATTTTCGAAGAATGCATCTTTAGAATAAACCTGCTCACCAATCAATGCACCGTCATCACCAATACGATTACTATTAAAT
>NZ_JADGFC010000187.1 GCF_016744025.1 Sulfurimonas sp. | reverse complement strand
ACTTCTTTGTTTTTGGTCGAATAAGATTAGCAGATTATCGATTAATCCTATCTTTCAACTTACTTTCAAAAAATTGCACTTGATTTTAGAATTGGCGAACCTTTTAGTTTCTGAGGTCGGTGATAGATTAGACGAAGTTGAAGAAGCTTCTATTACGGTAACTGAAGATTTAGATAGAACATCTAATGTTCTTGATAGTTTTGTATCAAAGCTCGATAGTGTTGTGTATACTATTTAAGAAGGAGGGGAACATCAACAAGAACTAGTCGTTAAAGTATCTTCTCTTACTGAACAAGCAAAAAATATTAAAGAGGTACTTGCAATTATTTCTGATATAGCAGATCAAACAAATCTTCTAGCATTAAATGCGGCTATTGAAGCAGCGCGAGCAGGTGAGCATGGTCGTGGTTTTGCTGTTGTTGCTGATGAAGTTAGAAAACTTGCAGAGAGAACACAAAAATCTCTTAGTGAAATAAGTTCAAACGTAAATCTTATCACTCAAAATGTTGTTGAGATTGCTGAAGAAACTAATAAAACATCAGAGAATATGCAAAATATTTCTGGTTCAGCTCAAGAGCTTATTTCTGACGCACAAGAGACTAAAGAGAACCTTTCTACTACAACTGATAAGTCAAAAAATGTTATGCACCAAAGTACATATATAGCAACTAAAACAAAAGAGTTGATTGGTAATATGGATGAGATTATAGAACTATCAAATCAAAATATACAACATAGAACTAAGGTAGAAAGTAGTGTTAACAAGTTATCAAGTGATTCTGATAGACTTCAAAATGAGCTTAGTAAGTTCACAGTATAGTAAAAGAGAGATATGACAAAAGAATCTATTGAGATAGACAAACAAGTTTTACAACATATGAAATCTTTAACACTTTTATGTGTTGAAGATGACCCTACTACCAATCTTTTATACCAATCAATTTTTGAAGATTTTGTTAAAGAAATCATTTTTTCCCAAGATGGTGAAGCTGGATATGAAAAATATATATCAAATGATATTGATATAATTATAAGCGATTACAGCATGCCAAAATTAAATGGTTTAGGCTTAATAGAGAAAATTAGATCATCAGATAAAAACATACCAATAATTTTAGTAAGCGCAATTAGGGATGTAGATATAATAGTAAAAGCATTACAACTAAATGTTAATAATTTTATAAAAAAACCAATCATTAAAAAAGAAGTAATCAGTTCACTAGAGGCAATTTCAAAGTTAATAATTGCAGACAAATACCTCCAAGAACAAGACAATGCAAAAATTCAAGAGTTGCAAAAAAAAGATAAATACACTTCTTATCAAGAAGATCTAGCCTTTGCCAAACAGCTCAATATTCTCAGAAATGACTTCTATTATAAGATGATAAATACAGAGTGTACTGCATTAGTAGATTTTTCATATCAACCATTAGATATTTTAAGTGGCGACGCTTACAGTGCTAGAAAAATAGATAACTCTAGAACATTCTACCTTGTTGTAGATGGAATGTGGAAGGGAATATCTGCATCACTTAGCTCTATGCTTGTAACATCATTTATAAACCATACTATAGATAAGATGCAAGACTCAAATAACTTTAATTTTCATAGACTTATAGATGAATCCTTAGAATATATAAAACCTATACTGCTCGAAGAAGAAGCACTATCTATAGACTATATACTACTTGACTGTACGAAAGAGAATATGCAATATTCTAAGTTTGCAATGCCCGCAATACTACTGCAAAGCAAAGATATGCAAATAATAAAACTCAAATCTAATAATGCTCCAATTAGTAAATATATAAGAGACTTTAAAATCTCTGAGTATGATACTTCTGATATTACAAAATTTCTATTTTATAGTGATGGTATGATAGAAAATTCTACAAGATTTAAAGATAAATTATACATAGAATATATTGAAAAAGACTTCTTAGATTCTTTTACAAAAGATGGAATGAGAGAAAGACTTCACTGGAAAATAAATAAAGCCGAAGATGATATTACATTTATATTTATCAATAAACTCAATTTAGTAAATAGTATTATTGCTAAACAAAGTTTTGAGACAAGTATGGATGATATTGATAATGCAAATGAGTGGTATGCAAATATTTGGGATACTTTTACAAATAGCTCAAAAATAATTTACAATGCAAGTATTGTATTTACAGAACTTTTTATGAATGCTTACGAGCATGGAAACCTAGGGTTAGACTCTCAATCTAAGCATAAGCTAATAGAACAAGATACATACTTAGAAACTCTACTAGAACAGCAAGAGACCTGTGAGAAAAAAATACATGTCACAATAAATAAAATAGTTTACAATTCATCAGATTATATAATTACTAGAATTGAAGATGATGGTGAAGGTTTTGACACTCAGATTTTAAGTCAAATATTTAGAAACTCAAAAGCTTTTAATGGAAGAGGTGTTTTTGTATCTAGAAGTTCTTCGTTGGGAATTTATTACAATACTAAAGGGAATTCAGTACTTTTTTTACATAGAGTATAGACTTCCAACATAAAGTTGAAAGTCTTTATACTTAGTAAAAATTATTTACTAAGTGCTGCTTTAGATGCATCTGCAACTGCAGTAAATGCTGCTGCGTCATTCATCGCCATGTCAGCAAGAATTTTACGGTCAAGCTCGATGCCAGATTTGTGAAGTCCATTCATGAAAGTTGAATAATTCATTCCATTTAAACGAGACGCTGCATTGATACGTACGATCCATAATTTACGGAAATCACGTTTCTTTTGCTTACGGTCACGGTGAGCATATACCCACGAACGTTCAATTTGTTCTTTAGCTTTTCTGAAGTGTTTACGACGACCACTATAGAAACCTTTTGCTAATTTTAATATCTTTTTGTGTCTTCTTCTACGAACAACACCGGTTTTTACTCTTGGCATATTTTCCCTTTTTCTTTACCCGCTCACTTATTGTGATAAGGTGCCACATCAATGGTGGTCTTGCCCAATTAAATAATTGGAGATTTATAATTGACTAATTTAAAATTAGTTAATCATAGCCTTAACATTTTTTTCGTCAGCTTTTGAAATAGTCTTAGGACTATTTTGATCACGACGAGTTTGTGCATCTTGTTTAGTTAAAATGTGACTTCTGTTCGCTGAACCACGTTTAACAGAACCGTTTTTCTTAACTTTAAAACGCTTTACAGCGCCTTTTACCGATTTCATTTTTGGCATCGATGGCTCCTTTGTAAAATTCTCATAATTTGAGAGTGGGATTATACCCAAATATTTCTAAATTTTAGCTACAATGACTTTATGAATTCAATTAAACATATAAATAATGCGCTAAAAGAGTTAGATGATGAAGTGCAAAAAATACTTTTAAATTTGGATATTCCGCTTAACGAGAAAGACAATATTATGCTTCCTATGCTTCAACAAAAGAAAGTTCTATCGCAGACTTTAGAAGACTTAACATATTTAAAAGATAATCCACCAAAACCAAATCAGCCGTGTGGAATAAGTAAGTATAAAGAAGATCGCCAATTCTAAAATCAAGTGCAATTTTTTGAAAGTAAGTTGAAAGATAGGATTAATCGATAATCTGCTAATCTTATTCGACCAAAAACAAAGAA
>NZ_JADGFC010000034.1 GCF_016744025.1 Sulfurimonas sp. | reverse complement strand
TGCCATTTTTAATCCTATTAAATCTCATAACACATTTGTATTATTCTATCTAAATTACTGAATTAAAGTTTGTCTAGTTTATAGGGGACATTCCATAAAGAGGTGAAATAAGAAAACTTGTTTTACTGGTCTTGAAAAAGGGAACCATTATACTCTTCATCTTTTTTATAAAGAACTTTTTCAAACTTATCCCAATAGTAATTATTTATTAGTATTATTTTTTTGTCTAGTTTTTCTAAATCAACTAATTTTGAAACTACTTTTGCAACCACTTTTTTAATCTCTTCAAATTTAAATGGTTTTAAGATATATCCATCTATACCACACTCAATAGTTTGTAAAAAGTATTCTTTATTATCGTATGCAGAAAAAATAACTATAGGAATATGTGAGTTTTCTTTTCTTATCTCTTTAATCATAGAAATACCATCCATTACAGACATATTTATATCAGTAAAAATTGCATCGAATTTATTATTTTTAAACTTTTGCAATCCATCTTTTCCATCGATGGCTTGTGTTATATGTTTATAATAAATACTTAACATTTTTGTAGTTTGTAAGCGTACTTCTTCATTGTCTTCTACATATAGTATATTTAAATCTTTGCATCTAGATATTAAAAGTTCAAAGTTCATAGTACTCATATTTTACCTTTTTGCAAAAATTATCAATTACTTATAATAAGTAATTAATTTAATTATAAGCAATATAAAACAATTTTCCTTAAAACTATTTTATTTTTCTAATAATCATCACTTTAAGGTAATTTCCTTCTTTAAACTTATCCATCACTCTAAAGTCTTTTGGCAAAGAGAAACTTTTTTCTACTTTATATTTTCCATTTAACTCTTTAAATGCTTTAAATACGAAGTCACTAAAGGTCATCATACTAAAGTTTGCAGCATTTGTAGATGCAACAATAATGCCATTTTTATTTGTTATTTGTATAGCTTCTTTTAGAAGTTTGACATAGTCTTTAGATGCACTAAATGTATGTTTTTTAGACCTTGCAAAACTAGGAGGATCAAGAACTACCAAGTCAAATAAAAACTTTTTTCTTACTGCATATTTAAAGTAGTTAAAAACATCTTCAACTATAATATCTTGAGTATTGGCATCTATGTTATTTACACTAAATTGCTCTTGCGTCTTAACTAAACTTCTTTTAGCCAAATCAACACTGGTAGTTTTTTTTGCTCCACCAAGTGCTGCAAAAACTGAGAAAGCGCCTGTATAAGAAAAGGTATTGAGTACAGTTTTACCTTTTGCATATGTGTCACGGATTGTTTTTCGTACATCTTTTTGATCTAAAAAAACTCCGACCATTGCACCATCATCTAAATGAATAGCAAAATTGCCTCCATTTTCTTTAACGATTATAGGAGACTCGGCTCTTTGTCCACAAACAAAATCATCTGCATCATCTAGATACTTTCCTTTGCCATCAAATCTCTTTTTTTGATAAATTCCCTTATACTCAACTGATGATTTAAGAGCTTGTAAAATCTCTTCTTTAAGCTCATATATTCCTATTGAGTACCAAGTCAGCATATAAAAACCATCAAAATAATCAATTGTTAAACCACCGACTCCATCACCTTCACCATTTAGAACTCTAAAAGCTGTAGTGTTTTCATCTTTAAAAAAAGATTCTCTGTACTCTATTGCAGATTTAATTTTTTTTGTAAAGTAAGTAGCATCTATAACTTCTTTTGCATCATAAGATAGAACCCAACCATAACCTTTGTTCTGGATGCCGTAATAACCTTTGGCTATGAACTTATTCTTAGCGTCTATAAGGTTAACTATGCTTCCTTCGTCTGTAACACGGCTCCAATCAAGAACTGACTCTTTTGATATTAATGGATATCCATCTCTGTAGTCATTTACGAATTCAGGTTTAACACTTAGGTCTATCTCGTTTAGCATACTTTTTTATTCTCTAGGCGGTCATACATTGCTAACATATTATGATAGTCATTATGAAGAGTTGCATCTATAATAAATTCATCACCATCTAATATAGCTAAGGCTTTTTGAACCATCTCTTTAGTGAAAATATTATACATTGCATCTTCATACTCTGCAAAATCTAATTCCATCTCTTCCATACGTGCAAGTTCTACAATTATGTGAGCAAGTCTATTTTCTCCATACTCAAGTAGTTCAAGAGCTTCATCATATTCACTAGCCATAAGAAGTATTTGTGCTTTAAATTCTCTCATCGTAAAATTATTTTCAAATATAACACCGATGTATTTTTCCATGTTTAGTGTATCTTCAAGAGATTCAATACATACTAAGATGTCTTGAGGATCATAATCTTTGAAGTTTAAAACCATATTACGGATTTCTTTACCGTTGTTTTTATTGTTATATACCAAATCTTCTATAGGATAAACTTCTGAGATACTTGGAACTATCATTTGACAAGAATAAAAACCAAGATAATTGTACTCTCTTAGATAATTCTCTTTTTTCATATCTTTTAAAATTCTAGTAAGAGAATCATACTCTTGCTCACTAGTTTTACCATCATAAATAAAAGGAGAGTATTCAAAAGATTTTTTAGAGCTTAAAAATCCAAATCCTAGTTTTCCGTTTGAGTCTATAAAATGAGATTCAAGATTGAAACTATCTGCAACTAAACTCATATCAAAAGTAGGAATCTCAAACGCATCTAGATTATCTAAAGAACGTCCTTGCATAAGTTCTGTCATAGTTCTCTCTAGAGATACTTCTAAAATTGGATGTGCTCCAAAAGATACAAAAAGAGTAGAATTCTCTGGGTTGATAAGTGAGATGGCAGTAACAGGAAATTTCCCACCAAGAGAAGCATCTAGTACTTCAACAATGTAACCTAACTCTCTAAGAGATACTACATCTTTGTAAACTCTTGGGAATGACTCTAAAATTTCTTGTGGAAATATTGGAAGAGAGTATCCCTTTTTAATTATTTCTATTTTTGCGTAACGTTCAAAGATTTCACTTAAGGATTGAACTTGAGCTTCAAGTGGAGTGTTTCCTGTTGCTAAACCATTACTTACATAGAGGTTACTTAATATATTTATTGGTAAATATACTGTTTCTTTAGTTGACTGTTTTACAAAGGGAAGTGCGACAACCTTATCTTCATAATCACTGTTAAAGTCAACTAAGTCATCATCACTTATCTGTTTATCTGGATTGTATACTTCTCTTAGTTCATCATTTAAGTAGTCTCCACCAAACTCAAAAGCAATTTCATCTGGATAGTACTTTCTATTTGGAAGATGAAAGTCTATAAAAAAGTTATTTGTCTGTAGACGCTCAATATACTCGCCCATAGCACTTGCTACAGAAGCATCTGAGAGAATCCCTTTTCCATTTGAGTATATATGTCTTGGTGCTTCAACAGAAGCAAGGTTTACAGAGTAGCAATTCTCTAATGGATTTTTTTGTTGTGAAAACACTGTCTCACAACCTACATCTGCTAAGACTGATTTCATTTTTAATATAGATTCTTCTAGAGGTGCATTTTTTGATAAAAGGTTCATTAGTTACTTTCTTGTTCTGATTTTTTTGATTTTGATTTTACTTTACGATGACGTGGTTTCTTTTTCTTATCTTTAGTAGATTTAATATCTTTGCTAATATCTGAAACTACAAAGTTTTCAACACTCTCTTGAGGTATTTCCATCTTCATCATTATTTCAATATTTTGAAGTGTAGTCTCTTCTTCTTGAGTAACAAAAGAGATAGATTTTCCTATTTCATCTACATAACGAAGACGCATAAAATAATCATCTTCATGTGTTGGAAGTTCATAGTTAATCATAACTTGTATTTTTTTAAGCTCAAGTGATTTGAAAATCATGTCAGTAGTAATGATCATATTTATTTTAGAGCTATTAAAAGCTTGAGCAGCTTCATAAAGTTGTGCTAGTCTATGATTACCATGAACTATCACAGCTTTTATATCATGAGCTTCAAGGTACTGACTCAATTGATTAGCTGAGAGTTTGCTTCTTGCAATGACTACTGTTTGTTTAGTCTCGCTATTTTTAATAAACTGTGCAAACATAGAGGCCTTGTCTTGCTTTGTCGATAGGTGAACTACTTGTTTAGTTCTTGCCCCTACACTGATGTTGTCATAGTACTTTTTTTTGTTAGTTTTTTTAGCTTGCTCAGACATATAATTGATTCCTTGAATATTTGATAAAATTATAGCTAAGCAGACATAAAAGGATGGTTTTAGATGTATGATTGTTTGAGTAAAGGAAGTGTATTTAACATTACCTCACAATAATCCCACTGATTAAGTGTCTCTTTCAACTCATTTGGGATAGCATCTACACCCTTGTATGCACCAAGAACCATTCCAACAGCTATACCTCTTGAAGCATTGTCTCCACCAACCATAGCATTTGCTTGAAGTGCTTTTTTTAGTCCATCTTCTTCGTTTGCATACTTTAGTATGAAGTATACAGCACCAGGCAGTGTTCCCTCAGTTGGACTAGCTTTTCCTACTTTTATAGGTTCTGAGCGACCAACGTCCCATAGTCTTGCCATACTTGTTATTGCTAAGTCATCAGCAAACTGCTCATGATAAAGTGCTGAGTTTTCATTTGTTGCTTCTTTTACTTTTGCAATAGCTTGAAAAACCTTTTCACTGAAAAAACCACCCATATCTACTGCTACCATCTGTATGGCATCTAATGGACTTAAACCATTTATTACTCTATGCGTAACTCTGGCAAAAAACTCTCCACCACCAAGAGCATGAATATCTTTATGTGTAAACATACTTTTTCTTGCTACATCTATAATTTCACGCTCAGTATCATAATAAGCATGTGCCGCAACATGACGAATTGCCATTGCATTAGATATCCCACCTAAATACTCAACTGCTACTCCTTGTTTTACTTGAGAGTAGGTCTCTTTTGTCATTGTGCATATCCAAGAACCCCAATTATTTTCAAGTCTGTTCATCCAGTGCGGAAGTATATTTATAACATTAAAAGCTCTTTGAGTATCAGCAATAGATGTAAGGTATTCTAATACTAAAATATTATAATCGCCATAGTCAGTAGTTCCACCAGCTTTTTTCCCAGGATGATAGTTTCTCTCTCCCCAGCCAATGCCATGTGTTTGACCACCCATCATTTCTCCAGGTGACATAAATTTCTCAATAGGTTTTTGACCATAAGCTTGATATATTTTTTTTGCGTCATATTCATAATGACTACCTAAACAAAGAGCGTCTGCAACAATAGCACCAAAAAAAGCACCTCTGATTTTTTCTTCTTTTGTAATAATATTCATAATTATATTCCTGTTATTTTAAGCAATTGTATCAAGGGAATATTTAATGCTACTTATGTGCTTTAAAATGTTTTTTTGCTTAGAAATATTTAAGAAGAGTTAATTAAACAGCAAAGTCCATAATTTTGACTATTGAACTTCTATTAGTAACTTTTGAATCTTTCATACTATTTTCAATTCTATCAATAAGTGTTGCTATATTTTCACATTTAGATATTTGTGCTATACATATTGAAGATGTAAGATGAGCGCTAGAGTTAAAAAGTGTTTTAGATATTTTATCTCTTATATCTTTTGCAATTACATCTATTTTTTCTTTTGAAATTTTATAAAAACATATCATGAATTTATCTCCATGCCAATGTGCAACTATATCTTTATCACTAATTGAGCGTTTAATAATCATTGCAATTTTTTTAATAGCAGAGTCATTAGAATCTATTCCATTGACTCTGATAAAATTATTAAAATCATCAATATCCAAATACATCAGAGTAAATGACTTGTTTTGTCCATTTTGTATCTTTTGCAGTTTTGATTTTATAAGGAATGTCATATGCATCTTATTTGAAGCTTTAGTAAGAGGATCAACATATAGTAACTCAGCAAGTTTAGACATTTTCTCTTTTAAGAGTGTTTGCAACATTATGTTTTTTATCTCTTTTTCTATTCTAGAGAGCATCTCTTCAACTACAAATGGTTTAGTGATATAGTCAGAAGCTCCAAGATTAAATATCTTTTTGATAATATCAGGCTTGCTAAGGGCTGTAAGAAAGATTACTGGAATATTTTTCGTTTTTTTATTCTCTTTGAGCTTTTGTATAGTCTCATAGCCATTCATTACAGGCATCTCAATATCTAAAATAATTAGATCAGGTTTTTTATGAGAAATAGCTTCAAGAGCTTCTTTACCATTTGATGAAGAGTTGATTATGTATTTTTTTGGTTTTAAAATATTTTCAAGGGAGGTTATTACAAGGGGACTGTCATCAACTATATGGATAGTATATTTAGAATACTCTATATCATTAGCATCTAAGTTTCTCTCTTGCATTTATCTATCCTTTGTGTGTAAAACAAGTATATTAGATTAAACTTTAAGAGAAATTAAGATATTTATAGAGTATTATTTACTCGCTTTGAGTAGTTTCTTCTTCTTTTGAAGGGTCTATTTTTTTCTTCTTTTTACGGTGACGTGGTTTTTTCTTTTTGTCTTTTTTTGTCTGAATATTTTTTGGATCAAGTTGGGTATCTACAAAGCCTTCTAGCTCTCCTTGTTCAATCTCCATTTTCATCTTCATTTCTATAATTTGTAAAGTACTTTCTTCCTCAGCATTTACGAGTAAGATAGACTCTCCAACCTCATCTACATAAGCTAAACGTACAAAGTACTCTTCAAATTGAGTAGGTAAGTCATAATTAACAATAAGTTGAATGTTTTGTAATTCAAGAGATTTTAAAATCATATCAGTAGTTATAAGAACACTTAACTCAGATGCATTAAAAGCTTTAGCTGCATCTTCTATCTGTGCAACTCTATGATTACCATGTATTGAAACAGCTTTAATGTCTTTAGTTTTAAGGTAAGCACTTAGTGAGTCTGCATTCTTTTTACTTTTAACAAGTACTACTGTTTGCTTAGAGTCACTCTCTTTTGTAAGTTGTTCAAACATAGCATTCTTATCGTGTTGTTGTGAAAAATAAACTACTTGTTTTGTTCGTTTACCTACACTCACATTGTCGAAATACTTTTTTACACTAGGTTTTTTGATTTTTTCATACATATGATAGTTCCCTTGGAAATTTAGACGAATTATAGCTGAAGGTTTTATTCTTTTTTACTTAAATAAATAATCTCTCTCCTGCTAAAGAGATAAGAGATTATATTTTAACACCCTTAATAGAGTTTAGAAGGATTCCTACTGTAGTTCCATTATGTAAAACTGCTGTAGATATAGGTTTGATATATCCCATTGTCGCTGCAGCAAGGATAGCACTATTTGCAGCCACTGTTATGTTAAAGTTTGATTTTATCAACTTCATTGTATTTTGTGATAGTTCAACTGCATCTGCAACACACTCAATATCATCTTTAATTAAAGATATATCTGCTGAAGCCTTAGCAATTTGTGCACCCTTACTCATACTGATTCCAACATTTGCCTCAATTAAAGCAGGTGCGTCATTGATTCCATCACCTACAAAAACAACTTTTTTACCATTAGCTACTAAGTCTTTAACTATATCTGCTTTTTGTGTAGGAAGAAGTTCAGAGTAAACCCTGTCTATTCCAATCTCATTAGCAACTTCATTTGCTTTTCGCTTATTATCACCTGTAAGCATTATAGTCTCTTTAATACCTAGCTCATGAAGTCTATCTATAGTTTTTTTTGTATTATGACGAACGGTGTCTATCATTGTAATCATACCAAGAAGCTTATAGTCATAACCAATACACAAAATAGTTTTTCCATCTTCTTCATGTTTTTGTATTATAGGTATATGCCCATCAAAGTCTATTCCCTCATCATCTTGTAAAAAGTGTTGAGAACCTATATGAACTTTTTTACCAGCTACCTGAGTTGTTATTCCATGTGCAACAATAAACTCTACTTCATCATGATGTACATGTTCAAAAGATTGTTCATTAGCTGCTTTAACAACTGCTTCTGCTACAGGATGAAAGTAATGCTCTTCTGTTGAAGCAGCGAGTGATAAGATTTTAGTTTTATCCCACTCTTTATCAAATGAAATAACTTCAGATACATAAAGTTCACCCTGTGTAAGTGTTCCTGTTTTATCAAAGATTACAGTATCGACTTCACTTAGGTTTTCTAATGTTTGAGCATTTTTAATCATTATTCCATTTTTAGCGGATTTATGAAGAGAGCTTTTAAATGCAACAGGAGTAGCGAGTTTTAGTGCACATGAATAATCCGCTTGTAAAACTGCTGCAACTCTTTCCCAATCACCAGTTTTGAGATAAGCAAATGTACTAAGACCAAGAGTTAATGGAACAAGTTTATCGGCAAGTTTTGTAGCCTTAAGTGCAGAAGATGACTTTGAACTTAGAGACTCTTCTATATACTTTGTGACTTTTGCTGTTGAAGTATCATCTCCAACATTTTCAGCCCAAATTTTGATACGACCTTCTTCGATAATAGTTCCAGCAATTACTCTATCACCGTAAGACTTTGTAACAGAAACACTCTCTCCAGTCATACTAGCTTGATTGATAAGGGCTTTTCCATCTACTATATGCCCATCTACACTTATCATATCTCCTGTAGAAATGATTACGATATCGCTTACTTTTACAAGCTCATAACTTATTTTCTGCTCAACTCCATTACGCTCAACCCAAACTTCATCTATATTTGGACGTATTAATTCACGAAGTAGGGAGTCAGATTTATCAGAAGTACTCTCTTCTATATACTCTCCTGCTTCAAGTAGAAGATTTGTAAAGTTTGCGGCAGTGTAATCTTTTCTCCAAAGAGAAACTCCTACAGCTAGTGATTCGAGTACATGAGATGTTACACCATTTTTATATAGGTCTTTAACCCCTGATATAAGCATAGGTGTATTTGCCATCATGCTCAGGGGTGCGTTAACTTTCTTTGGTAAAACAAAACCTGCTCCTGTAACACTAGCCATAGTTATAATTCCATGTTTAGATACTTCTGAATCACCTTGTTCATAGCGACACTTAGAATCACAAATAGTAGTTTCAAATTCAGTTATGATATTTTCTATCTTAGATTGAATATCTGAGGATTGAACTTCTACTATCAAGCTTTTTGCATTGATATTTACTCTAGCACTTTTAACACCTTCGCAGTTTTGTATATTTTCTACTAAAATCCTAAGATCATTTTTAGAAGATATATCAAAAAGTTTATATCGTAAACGATTTGGTAGTTTGTGTACTAAATTAAAACCAATCATTACGCTTCTTTTGCTGCTTCGTGTTCAGCTTTGGCATCTTCAAAACGTTCTTTCATTTCATCAATACCGCCACTAATAACATCACCCATAGATACCATACCTTTAAAGATTGTTTTTTGAACATTTTCATTAGTTAGTATATAAGTAGCTGCTGCACCAATTAAAGCACCTGTTAAAATTTCTGCAGCACTAAAACCTGTTTTAGGGATGTTTTGATTCATAAAGTTAGAACCAGTATCTGATTTATTGTTGTTAATATATGGATTATTACTTAGTGTAGCTTGTTTAAAATTATTATCATTGTTGTGACTATTCATTTTCTTCCTTGTTCTCTTTAATTAAAAGCTTTTCATTTTGAATAGCTGCACTTTTTTCTATAGTATAAATAGCACCTAGTCCAATAGCTAAAGAGCCAAGAGCTTGAAAAAGTGATTTATTTGGGTTACCTATGTTATTTGTAACAGATATGGCTGTAGCCGTAGCAACACCACCAATAATAGAATCTTTTATAGTATTTCTAATTGCTTCTTTTTTTTGAAGCTTTTCTTCTTTTACTTTTTTTGCATTGTTTACACTAGAAACTACACCAACAGCTATTGCACCACTGATTGCATGACCAAGAATATGTCTTTGCGTACCAGTATCTAAGTTAAAGTTAATATTACTAGGCATCATCATTTGCTATCTTTTTTCTTGCAGCTTTCTTATCAGCAGTTTTTTCTTTAATTGTCTCAACAGTTGATTTAACTGTATCTACAGTAGTTGTTGCTGCACCACTTACAGCTCCAGCTCCACTTTTTACGCCATCTGAAATCGTACCTACTATTGATTGAGCTTTATCACTTCTTTTTAAGAAAAGAGTAACACCTGCACCTATTGCTGCGCCTATTAAAAATGGAATTGGAATCATGAATTGTCCTTTTGTTCTTGGTTGTTATATAGTTTACTAAATAGATCTTTTGAAGCATCCGAACTTAGTGTTGCCGCTAATGCTGCACCTGCTGCCATTCCTAACATCATATCTCTACTTGCTAATGAGGAAAGTGTTTGAGTAAGTTTAGCTGTATCTAAATCACCACTCATCAAGCCTTGAACCATGTTGTATCTATCATGGTGTTGTTCACTATGTTCTTGGTCTGGAGTAGTTTGTGTCTGTAAGCCCTGTGTACATTTCATAAATGCAGGTAGGTGATTGTTATAAGATGCAGCTTGTTCTCTGTAAAATACATCTCTAATATCATCTTGCATGACATATGGTAATAGTTTTTCATACATCTGTATATTCGCATTTTCAGCGTCTACTGCATCTTGACAACATCCAGATAGAGTAGAGGATATTTGAATTTTTTCATACCAGTCATTTTCAGGTGGTAAAACACCATACTTTTTACATAAGTTTTCTATTGCTGTGTAGTGACGAACTTCTGCTTGAACAATATTACTAAATGGCATAATAGCACCATAAGCTTCTATGACTTTTTTGTAGTAAGTATTTGCTTTATACTCGTCATAACATGCTATTCGAAGAACTTGTTCTACAACATTTGCATTTAAATCTACTGTTTGTGAGAGTAACTGATTCTCATCTTGGTTCATTTTTCCTCCTTGATTTGTGATTGCAGTTTGTTTAAAATTTTTGTATTTTCATCTAAGTTTTTAGCATCTATTAAATCGTTCCAAATAGATGCAGAGAATATTGAAGTATCGTAAAGTATAGTGGCTGTTGCCATTATCTTATTGACTTTAACCTCTTTTAACCCTTCTATTTGCTTTGGCAAAAATGTAACATCATTAAGTGAAACATTTTCAACTTCGTTTAAAATTGATTTGTCAATCTTAACTCGTAATCTGCCAGGGGTATGATGAATCTTTGTAAAATAGGATGATATTTTTATAATATCCTCGGTTGTAATCATTAATTTCCTTTTCTTTGTATAAATATTATAACATTATTCAGACTATTATAAAATACCATTTACCTTAAACTGACGAAAACGGTTGATTTCACCTTTAGCAGAATCCATCACAATCTTTAAAACAAGTGCATCATCAACCCATCCCATAAGTGGAATAAAATCAGGAACTACATCTGTAGGAAGTACAACGTAAGCAAGGGCCCCTCCAACACTAAGCATTGTAGTTGATTGAAGTTGGAATTTTTTCTCACTTATCATTTCATAAAGAAGTTTAAAATCACTAAACCAAGATTTTTTTTGATAACTTGGCATGGCAGCAGCAGTTTGTTGAGCATTGTATGTATGAGAAAGTTCTGAGATTTTTTCTACGTTTGGAGGGTTCGTACTCATAATGATTGCCTTTATCATAATTTATACAAAATGATACAGTTTTAAACCTTAAAGTATAATGATACTAATTATCAGTATATAAAAAGCTAAAGATGCTGGTAAAAATGATTAATAAAGAAGTTTTAGTTTCTTCTCTCCATACCACCATAAATATAAGGCTGAACTAAAGATAATCAAGTCTAGAGCTATCCACATAGCAATTATCCCAAATTCAAAATATGCCAATGCAGTAAATACGATTATAGGAGCGATGACTTGTCTATATACGCTTATTGGGAAGATTACAGCAGGTTTAGCGATACCTTGTAGCATACCTATATAGACAAAAATTACTACAAAGGCATAAGATGCAAGACCAGCTACCCGAAGGTATAGTGAAGTCTGTTGTATAACTAAAGGATCAGATGTCATAAATGAAGCAAAAAATTCTCCCAATACAAAAAATGAAGTCACGCCTAAGGTAGACATAACCCATCCATAAGTAATTGCAAGTTTTACAGTTTCTGGAATACGACTAAAAGTCTTGGCTCCATTATTTTGAGAGATTATTGAAAGAATCGCGATGTTTATTCCAACTACAGGCATAAGAAAAATTTGCTCTATTCTCATTCCTATACCAAATGCTCCAACTGCCTCTTTACCAAATGGTGCTACAAAGTAGGTGATGATATAAATACCAAATGCCATCATAAACATATTTATACTTGGTGGAAAACCTTGTTTTAAAAGCTCTTTCATTATGTCTATATTTAGCTTTAACTCATGAAAACCACACCATAGTTTTGTTCTTCTAACTTTATAAAAGAGGTATATAACTGTAATAGCCTCAGAGATAAGAGTGGCATAAGCAATAGCACTTACTCCGAGGTGAAATATCTTTATAAATAAGTAGTCTAAAAAGACATTTAAAATGGCAGTAAAGATTAAGATATTTCTAAATGATTTTGTATCTCCAGTTGCATTTAATATGGCATTTAAAAAAAAAGCCAATATAAATAAAAAAGCACCAAACAAGATTGGGTTTATGTACTCATATGTTTCAGCAACATATGATGGGTCTCCAAGTGCATCTACTAGGTAAGGAACACCAAATAATCCTATCATTATTAAAAATATAGATAAAATTACCGCAAATACTAAAGAGTTTAGAACAATTTGTTCAGCTTTTTTTATATCTTTTTTACCAAAAGAATTTCCAACTAGTGAAGTTACTGCTTCACTCATACCAATACCTATGGCTAAAACCATAAAAAATATAGCACCGGATAAAGATAGTGCGGCAAGAGCTTGAGTAGATATCATTCCAGCAAAAATTGTATCTGTTACATTAAACATTGTGTGAAAGAAGTATCCAACTACAGCAGGTACTGCAAGCTTTACAATATGCTCTTTGATGACACCTTGAGTAAGGTCTATATGCATTAAGGTTTTCCTTGCATTTATATTTTATTTAAGACGAGCATATATTCACCTGCTAGTTCATAGTTTTTAGGTTTAATTGGCGGTTTTTTATATGAATGTGTCCATTTTTTTCCATCATATAGATGTTTGAAAAAG
Source organism: Sulfurimonas sp. (assembly GCF_016744025.1). Classification (GTDB taxonomy): domain Bacteria; phylum Campylobacterota; class Campylobacteria; order Campylobacterales; family Sulfurimonadaceae; genus Sulfurimonas. The sequence continues at coordinate 8,164 of NZ_JADGFC010000034.1, read as the reverse complement.
ACTAAATTATTGTCTAGGTAAGCATTCAATTCACTGCTTATACGTACACAACCATGAGATTGAGGAGTTCCTAAAGGAGCTGTACTTATATGAGCATGCATTGCTAACTTTAGTTTATCACTAATAAGTTGCCATTTTTTTGGGTCTTTAATTTTAGTCTTATTTTTATCAAATGTGTTATATCGAATACCTTTTTGTTCGCCAAAGTAAAAAACATAACTGTCTTTTTTACCATAAGGTTTTGTGAAATTATCTGAATATACTTTTCCATCAGAACGCCAACCACTTTTTATATTAAAAAATCCAGCAGGTGTTTTAAAGTAATGGTCTTCACCTCTTTTTACATCTTTTTCTCTATTTATATTTCCTGTAGAGACAAAATCATAACCAACTGGGTAAAAGTTTTTTGCTTCATTATCCCATAAGACAACTAGTATTACTTGTTTAGATAGGTCAACCAAAGTCAAAAACTGAGAAGAGGTTAGGTGCTTACTCTTTTTGAAAAGTTCTTTTTTTGCTCTTTTCCAGTAGCTGTTATAGATGCGAAACTTATTTCTTCTTTGTTTTAAAGCCTTATCAACAAGAGATTTTTTATGATACTTGGCATATAGAGGTTTTATAATAACAGAGTAGTAAAAATCATTCTGTATTTTTACTACATTTAATGATGAAGCTTGTAAAAGTGATGATAAAAGTATAAAAAATATAGATAATCTAAAAAATATACGCATTTAACTAAAATCACTTTCTAAGTTTATACTCTTTGTAACGCTTAGTTCTTGATTTTTATACCATTGTGTTGTTTCAATACGAGGAAATACCTCTGTCATGATTTTAAGTGGTGAGTCATCCCAACTGTTTGTACTACTTGAGATATTCCAGTTTAACTCACTCATGATATATGAAAAAATTTGGTTGAGTATATTGTAAGAAGATTTTAAATCTTCTTTATCATTAGTCTTTTCATTTTTAAGTACAGATTTAACAACTTGTTTTCTTAAATCTCTTGTGTAACTTTCTTTTAGCGTATCTATAATTTTTTGGCTCATTTATAACCTTGTAAATATTTTATCTCTTACATCTGCATCTATAGTGTTATACTAAAGGTCTGTAAACCCTAACATTTTTAGTATTTTTATCATCTCTCATATATTGTGCGTGAAGCTGACTCATGATACCTTTTTCACAGTAGAGTAGGTACTCTTTATCTTGTGGAAGTTTATCAAACTCAGTTTTTAGTTTATGAAATGGAATTTTGATACATTCACATGATGTCTCTATACACTCAGCTTTACCACGGATATCTATAACAACATACTCACCTGTATTTAAATCAGTGATTACCTCTATTGGAGCTAGGTTATTAACATCGTCTATAACTTCATCTACATAGATATGTCCAGCATCTGCTACTGCTTTATCGAGTACTTCATAGTTAAACTTTCTAGCTTCTTTTTCCATACGCTTAAATGAACCATAAATAATTGGGTTTTGTGAAATCACACCACAATATTCTGGCATATTTTCAGCAAAGTGTCTTGTTCCTATATCACCAGCTATAGACATGATTTCTGGTTTGTTCATAGTTGAAAGAGGGCGAAGTATCAGTTTATTGCTTACTTCATCAATTATCGCAAGATTTCTTAGTGTTTGAGATGATACTTGTGCAACACTCTCTCCCGTTAGAAGTGCATCTATCTCAAGTTCATCAGCAATCTTCTCAGATGCCATAATCATAAGACGTTTAAGTGTAACTCCCATATATGTTGGTGCAGTAGAGCGAAAGATTTCAGTAAGAACATCATCAAAAGGTACAGATATAAACTTAACTCTATGAGAAGCACCAAACTTAGACCATAAGTAATATGCTACTTGCTTAACTCCAATTTCATGTGCCATTCCACCAAGGTTAAAAAATACAAAGTGAGTCTTAATCCCTCTTTTCATAGTCAAGTAAGATGCAACAGTCGAGTCAAATCCACCAGACATCAAAGATAAGATATCGCCTTGTGTTCCAATAGGAAAACCGCTTAAACCTTTGTATTTTGTAGTGATTATATTTAGCTGACTCTCTATGAGTTCCATCTTAACAGTTACTTCTGGATTGTGAAGGTCAACATTTTTAGCCTCTGTATGTGCTAGTAAGTAGCCACCTACAGTTCTCTCTAGTTCAGTAGATTGAAAACTGTGTGTGCCTGTACGTTTTGCTCTAACAGAAAAAGTTTTACCTTTTAATTCAGGAGTTACTATCTCACCAACTTTGTGCTTAATCTTTTCAAGGCTATCCATATTGTCAAACTGTAAAACTTCTAATATTTGCTCAATACCTGGAGTATTTAAAAGAACTATTCTTACTTCAGGAAGAAAGCCAATAGGTGTTAAAATTTCTATCTTGTCAGAAAACTTTCTTACATTTATATCTGTGTCAATACGTTCTAGTAAAGTTATTAAGTTTGCGTAGAGTTGTCCAACCATTTGTCTTTTTGCTGAAGGACCTTTAATCATAATCTCAGGGAAAAATTTTAGGATGAACTTTTGTGTTTTTGCTGATGGTTTTTGCACGATATAGCCTTGTATAATATAGATGCAATTATAACATAGCAGATGAGGATTATTTGTTTATTTTATTTGTAAAAAATTCTTGCTACACCAAATACAAATAAGCCAACAGCTATATCTTTATAGTCTCTGTCATAAAAGAGAGTGAAAAAGGCTCCGAGTATAAATATAAAAGAGATAGCATAAGACTTTACTTCTCTTTTTAAATCTTTTTTATCCACTCAAGTTGATTGCTAGATAGTTCTACTTGTAGTTCATCAGAAGCTATTTTTTTAACAGCAGACTTAAAGTCTTTTGCAATAAAAGGTATATCTTTTATCTCATCTATTAGAGTTTCTAAAATACTATCTTTGGCACCTAATGCTTTGGGAATATTTTTTTGCAAAATTGGTTAAATATCTTTAACACCATTGAAATTTTCTATATAAGTAGTTCCTAAACCCTCTATAATTGCACTCACGCGTAAGATGTAGATTGCATCACTTGGAAGTTTAAAAGGTAGGTTCTTTGTTGATTCTAGTACATCAAAGGCAAGTTGTTGCATAGACTCGCTATCGAGATTATCATTAGAAAATATTTCAAACATTTTAGAAGTAAATTCTGCAAGTTCAGCAGTTGGAGCTTCATAGGCAATAGTTCCAAGCTTTTTATTGGCTGCAATATATCCTTCATAGTCTTGCTCGTTTGCTGCTTTAATTAGTTCGATAATCGCTACTCTAGAGTTGTTTGGTACAGACTTAACCATTCCAAAATCAAGAAGAATTAACTCACCTAGGGTCTGCATGAAAATATCCATTGATTAGCATCTGAGTTGTATAGAAGTCTACGAGTATTGCTATGATGTTTTTAAAATCAATATTATGTTTAAATATAGCCTCTTTGTCATCAAATCTAAAACCTTCTTCGTAACTCATAACAATAGCATCATCACTACATAATGAAGTAAAAGGTATAGGAAATCTTACTCCTGCATCTTTGTAAACAGAAGAGAATTTTATAAGATTGTTTAACTCTTGAGTAAGACTAACTTCTTCTTTTATCATCTTAGAAAACTCGCAGATTACAGCTTCTATGGAGTTTTTGTATAGTGTGAAAAAAGAGGTTTAAAAAGAATATTGAAACTATTGATAATTTTTATGTATGCCATAACTTGTGAGTAGATATTACTACGGCGAAGTTTTACTGCTACTTTTTCATTTTCATGCGTGTATGCAATATGTACTTGACCAATAGACGCAGATGCTATGGGAGTTGTCTCAAAGCTTTTAAAACTATTTTTTGTAAAGGCTCTGTTATAGACCTCATTAAAATGATTTGCACTCATAGGAGGTAAAGAGTTGTGTAACTCTTTGAGCTCATCTAGGTACTCTTTGTCAAAAAAATCTGAACGAGTTGCTAAGACTTGTGCTAGTTTTATAAAACTAGCTCCTAAAGATACAACTACATTTTTTAGTTTAGTAGGTGATAATGGCTTAAAGCCAAAAAAGCTTTTTTTCTTTTTTATAAGTAGAAAAATAGTAAGTAAAAACTCCATAGACTCTAAGAGGAGAGTAGTATTTTAGTTTTTGAAGGTATGAGTCTATTTTAAATCCTCTTTGAGTTTTTGTAAGTCTTCTTTAGTAGCAACACCTAGTTCACCTAGTTCATCTAAGACTTCTTTAAGAGTTGACTTTAGTTGTGCTTTAAACTTCTCTTCTTCAAGCTTGCCCTTGTCTTCGATGGATTCTAAAAAGCTTTTAGCATCTGTAGTTTTAAGTTTTCCATCTTTTTCTAACTTTTTCACTTCTGCTTCAACTTTTTATTTTAAAATAACTGCTGCACCAATACCTGTATATAATAAATCTTTTAACATTTTTTATCCTTGTAATATTGCTTTAATTAAAAATATGGGTGCTTAAAATACCTCTAAAACTATGTTATATTGGGAGTAAACAAAGGCTTATTTACAAATGGATGTAAAAAAACTCTAAAATATGTATAAATTGTCAATCTAAAAATGTTATTTCCAAGGCTATAAGAAGAGGAGTAAAAAGATATTTTTGCAAAGACTGCATGACTTCCTTTAGTTCTAAAAGACGACTAAAGCAACTATAAAAAATCATCTTCGAAGAGTACTTTTTATATCGACAAACTCTCAAACAACTATCATCTAAATATGCTAAATCAATACCTTGGATAATGAAGCAAAGAGATGATAAAGCACATATTCTAAGAGCAGTTAATTTAGTTTGTGATGCTACTTTTCATGGCAAGAGAAAAGACAAACTTGGTACTTTAGTTTTTAAGGATGTAAAGTCTAAAGTGAAACTATCAAAGACTACAAGTATTTAAAAGAAGAGTTGATTGAACTTGGATATATCATCCAGAGTACAACTTTAGATGCTAAAAAAGGCTTAAATAAGGCTTTTAAAGATATTCCACTTCCCTTAAAAAAAGATTCTACAACGATATATTACAATGAAACAAAAACTTGAAGCGAGTAAAGATCTTAAGAAAATAGTTTCAAGATTAACTTTGACAACCGAAAAAAAATGTATCCTAAACTACTGGTGAACTCCATTATATTCATCCAAGAATTAGAGCTGCGTATAGAAGTTTAAGAACGAATCTTCTTTACCTATTTACATATAAAACTATAAAAATTATCTATTTCAAATACAAGAAATGCACTTGAAGGAAGAGTCTTTTTTCACATAAAAAATATGATTAGTTTACACAGAGGTCTTAATAAAAGTTTGAAGCTGAATTTAGTAGATTATTACCTTGTCAATTATAAGAAAAAGTAGATAAGTCTCAATTCACAGGTAGGTGCTTTTGATTTAAAAATAATAGCTCTAATATTTTGGTGTTCTATAACTTTGAGTTCATGATTTGATTTATCGAGTAGTTTGTTTGTGAGATTATCGCCAGTTTTAAGGACAAAATGAAATATACTCGGTGTAAGAGCTTAACTCATCCATGACAAAGGCATCGTGTTTATGCCATCTATCAAAACAATTTTCTTTTCTAATAAACACCCTGAAACAGCTATCTTCATATATAAACCTTTTAGAGTTCATTTTATATCTAAGAAATACTAACAATCTGGTTTTTTGTTAACTTCTGTTTAGTTTTTTAATAGCTCCATACGCTTCGTTTAACTCTTTAGTTTTCTCTTCTGAATACTTTAGCATATCTTCTGGTAAGCCTTTACTAGCGATAGAATCATAATGATACTCTTTAATAAGTCTTCTGTAATTCTTTTTAATAGTGTCAAATTGGTCGTTTTTTGATGATTCTAGTATCTCGTAGTATCTATCTAAATCACTAATGGATGATTGTGTATTAGAATAGTTATGTTGGTTATAACCTTGCTGTTTATATTTACTATAGTACTTATAGTTTTTACCATTCATGGTCACTATTCCAAGTATTAAAAAGAAATTAAATGGAAAAAATAGTATTCTTGGTGCAAATATTAAAAGTAATATACCAATAATAACACTTCCAAAACAAATACCTAACCATGTTAATTCTACAAATATGCCTAGTGCAATAAGCCCAAAGCCAATAATTTTTCTCATTGTTGTATTACCTTATATTTCATTTTACTTTTATAGCTAATGATTTAGCTTTTTCTTCTAAATCAAAAAAGTCTAATGTATCTATTAAATTTGTAAGCTCAGTTTGAAACTTACTCTTAGCCGTCCCAGCTAAACCTTGATACTCGTCTAAATTATAGTCTTCAATATTATTCATTTCTTCAATACAATCGTTAAAGTCATTTTCTGACTCTTCTAATAAGCAGACAAAGTCATCTAAAGAATGGAAGTTTTTTACATCATTCAATGCTCCACTTTTATCAGCATGGAGTTTATCATGTAATGTTCGTTCAAATTCTTTTAATATTTCTTGTAATTCTTCCAAATATTTACCTTCACCTAATCTAAAATAGATTTTATCAAAAAAGAGATTAAATACTGTTAGAAAGCTACTTGAAAATCTTGTGCTATAATCCGATAAAAAAGAAGGAATATATTATGCAAATAGCTAAAAATAGACTTGTGTATCTCAACTATAAACTCCATGATGAACAAGATCAGCATCTAAATCCAAATGAAGAAGAACTAATCTATCTTCATGGAGGATATGGACATATATTTGAAGAATTTGAAAATGCTCTAGATGGCAAAAAAGTTGATGATACTTTTAAAGCAACATTTTCTCCGCAAGAAGCTTTTGGCGAGTATGATGAAGAACTTATAGTTAAAGAAGGACTTAGTGATCTTCCTAAGGATGTTTATGTAGGTTTAGAACTTGATGGAAGTACTGATGAGTCTCCAGATGAAGTTGTAATATTTACAGTTACAAATATTCAATCTGATCATGCTACCCTTGATGGAAATCATCCTCTTGCTGGAAAAACACTTACTTTTGAAGGTGTTATAACAAAAATTCAAGAACTAGAAGAAGAAGCAATCAATAAAATTATAGAGCACGGAATTCAACACCTAGACTAAGAACAAAGAGTTATGACACAAGGAAAAACATGCAAATAGTTACGGAAAAATTATTAGACTTAGGTGTAAAAGAGGGCGATATTAATGACTCTCAGCTTGTCTTACTTGACATTAAAGATGATGAAATGTCTGAGTGGAGAACCTTGTCCATTAATAAACAACTCTCAGATGCAAGTGCAGAACTATTTGTTTTACTAAGTGGTGTTGAGAGCAAAGAAGTTCAAAAAAAGATTATTTCTAACTATAAAGCCTTGCAAAAATTCCGAAAAGATGAGAAGGAAGTAAAGTTATTATCTGATAATAAGGTTCAAACTCCTCTTTGTACTATTGGTGATGTTACCATATATTGCGATGGTGGTTGTACCCCTAATCCAGGCAAAGCTGGTTCTGGAGTTGCTGTTTATAGAAATGATAAACTATCTCAACTTTGGTATGGACTCTATGAAGTGATGGGTACAAACAACACAGCTGAACTAGGAGCACTTTATCAGTCCCTTTTAATCGCTCAAAAAGAAGCCCAAAATGGAAATACAGTTGAGATAAAATGCGACTCAATGTACTCCATAAACTGTATAAAAACATGGGCTATATCCTGGGAGAAAAAAGGGTGGACAAAAAAAGGTGGAGAGATTAAAAATTTAGAAATTATCAAACTCGCATACCATCTATATAACTCTATTAAAAAAGATGTAATACTTTCTCATATAAAAGCTCATGCTGGTTTTGAAGGAAATGAGTTAGCCGATAGAATGACAATGTATACCATTCAAGAAAAAAGCGAATCTTTTGTCAAATATGACAAAGAGATAGTTATTTCAGATATTTTGAAAATGAGAGCAGGATAAGTTCTGAATTTTTAATCTTATTTCATCTTCATCTAAGCCTATACTAATTTTATATCACATTATATTTTGTATTAATATCTAGTATAGGCTTTATTCCACAAAGCCATTCAGAATAAATTTTATATTTATTATCTCTCTTTTGCATCTTTTACAAATAATAATTAAACACTACTGTCTGTATCAATATACAACGCAAATACACATCTTAACGTCTTTTATAATAATATTTAGCAGATTAAAAGAATATATAAAGTTTTTAGT
>NZ_JADGFC010000186.1 GCF_016744025.1 Sulfurimonas sp. | reverse complement strand
TGTTTTTGGTCGAATAAGATTAGCAGATTATCGATTAATCCTATCTTTCAACTTACTTTCAAAAAATTGCACTTGATTTTAGAATTGGCGAAATAAAAAGAGAAGAGATTAAATATAATGGTAATGATGAAATAAGTGAAATCGTAAAATCAACCAAAAAAGTTATAGATGCTATTGAGACAACAATATCTCAGGCTAATGCAGTAGCAGATGGTAACTTCTCTAAAGAAATACAACTTCTAGGCAGTAATGATCAACTTGGCCTTGCTATTACAGATATGACAAAAAGACTTAAAGAGATAACCTCTTTAGCCCAAAAGCTCTCTACTGGTAACTATGACACAAAAATTATTGCAAAAAGTAGTGAAGATAAACTTGGTATGGCTCTTATTGATATGATTAAGTATCTTGAAGTAGTTGCTAGCGTCTCTGAGTCAATAGCAGAAGGTAATATTAATGTAGATTACAAGATTGTTGGAGATGAAGATAGGTTGGGTATATCTATGCTTAATATGATAAGTTATTTAAGAGGTATATTATCTCAAGCAGATTCCATAACAAAAAATGATTTTTCTCATAGTATTGAAGTGAAATCAAAAAATGATGAACTCGGTATTGCTCTTGAAATTATGACTAATATGTTAGAAGAAAATGACATAAAAAATAAGGATGAAATCTATTTTAGTGAGGGTATTGGTGAATTTAGTGATAAACTAACAGGAATTGGTGACACCATAGAACTTTCTAGAAAAGTTATAACAATGGTTAGTAGATATGTAGAAGCATGTGCGGGTGTTGCATATATCTATAATAAAAAAAAAGATGAACTTGAACTTATCGCATCTTACTCATTTAACCCAAAAGATAGTTCTGCTAATGTGTTTAAACTTGGTAGTGGAGCAGTTGGACAAGCCGGGTTAGATAAAGAAGTTATATTACTAACAAATGTACAAGATGAGTATTATGATATAAAAACTGGAACAACTGTATCTAAGCCAAAAGAAGTATTTATTATTCCTCTTATTCATGAAGGAAAACTTTTTGGTGTTGCAGAATTAATGACCTTTAATAGCTTCAGTGAAGTTCAAAAAGATTATCTAAAAAGAGCTGCTAATATATTTACTACATCACTTTTTGCAGCTACTCAAAATATGAAAATAAAAGTTTTACTAGAAGACTCTAAAAGATCTTATGAAGAGTTACAAGTTCAAAGTGAAGAGCTTCAAGAGTCAAATGTTCAGATGGAAGAACAACAGCAACAACTTACTCTTCAAGCTAAAAGTATGAAGATTAAAAACAGTGAACTAATTCAAGCAAAAGAAGACCTGGACAAAAGAGCTGATGATTTAGAAAGAGCAAGTAAGTATAAGAGTGAGTTCTTGGCGAATATGTCTCATGAACTTCGTACTCCACTTAACTCGATTATATTACTATCAAAACTACTTACTCAAAATAAGAGTGATACATTAAGCGATGGTGATGTGTCAAAAACCTCTGTTATACATAAGGCTGGTCATGATTTACTTCTTCTTATTAATGATATTTTAGACTTAAGCAAGATTGAGTCTGGGAATATGGAACTTCATGAAAATGAGGTTTCTACTAGTGAAATAAAAGAAGAAATAGAAGGCCTTTTTATAGAGGTAGCAAAAGATAAAAAGCTTGATTTTGAAGTAAGAGATAGTTTTAACAGAAGCTTGATAGTAGATAAAACAAAACTACTTCAGATTATTAAAAACCTTCTATCTAATGCATTTAAGTTCACAAAAACAGGTGAAGTATCTCTTTGTATATTTAAGAAAAACAAAGATGTCGTACTTGAAGTTACAGATACAGGAATAGGAATACCTGAAGCTAAATTAGCTCTTATATTTGAAGCATTTAAGCAGGTTGATGGAAGTATTAGTAGAGAGTATGGGGGAACAGGGCTTGGTCTTTCTATTAGTAAGACTTTTATCGATTTGATGGGTGGTCGTATTGAAGTAGAATCTAAAGAGGGCAGAGGTTCTAGTTTCTTCGTGATACTTCCTTTTGAAAAAGAGAAATTTGAACAAAAAATACCGGTAGCACAAGAAACAAAGGAGTTCTTAGTTGCAGATGATGATATTGAAGTTTTTGATAAAGAACTATTAAAAGGTAAAAATATTCTCATCGTTGATGATGATAGTAGAAATATCTTTACACTTTCTTCAGTTCTTCAAGAACTTGGTGCTGATACATATAGTGCTTTAAACGGTGAAGATGCATTTAAACTTCTAGAAGATGTAGAAGAAAATGTTGATGTGATTCTTATGGATATTATGATGCCGGTAATGGACGGATTAAAAGCTATTGAGAATATAAAAGCAGATGAGAGATTTAAACATATTCCAATCATTGCTGTAACAGCTAAAATAATGAAAGAAGATAAACAAATGTGCTACGAAGCTGGTGCAAATGACTACTTAGCTAAACCAATAGATCAAAATGCATTAATCTTTATGTTAAAAGCCTGGAGTAAATAGTTGTTAAAGTTTATAAGGCAGGGTAGAGAGTGTAAAATAGAAATCAAGGATAATATAAGTGATGAAGAAGTTCTTCACCTTAAAGAGCTTCTAGATGAAGATTTTTATCTATTTAGCATAAACTTTACACGTATATATAATATACCTGCATCTTTAACAGAACTACTTTATAAAAATACAGAAATTTTACAAAAAAATATTAATATAATCGTAAATAAAAGTAGACTATCTAAGTACCTAAATTATATTGGGCTAAAAGGTTCGTTTATATCTAAGTTAAAAGATAGACAGAGTCGTAATCCAAACATAAATGTCATAGCAATTGGTGGAAGTGCAAATAGTAGCGAGAAGATAATTGAAATTTTATCAAATATAGATACTACTAAATTTGCAATATTTTTAATACAGCATATTGACCCTCTAAAGAAAGGCATCTATGATGATATATTGGCTAATTATGTAAGTAGCAATATATCATATGCATCTGAAGGAATGGATGTAGAAGTAGGACATCTTTATTTAGCCTCAAAAGATAGACATATGACAGTACAAGAGTCTAAAATACATTTAGAAAACTCTGCTCTTAAAAATGCAGCAAGACCATCTATAAGCGTTAGTTTTGAATCCCTAAGCAAAGAGTATAAGGAAAATTTTTGTGGAATTCTAACCTGTGGCTATGCTGCAGATGGAGTTGACTCACTTGCAACGCTTAAGAGAAACAATTCAGTTATTATAATTCAAAATCCAAATAATTGTGAAGCTAACTCAATTCCTTTGAGTGCAAAAAAACAAAAGATATATGACTTTGTATTTGACACTATAGATATTTCTTTTTATTTAAGATGCATGAGTTTAAAATATGATAGCTTTGATGAATGGATGAATTTTCTTTTTAATGAACTATATACTAGGTATGAGTATGATTTTAGGCTTTACCAAAGAGATTCTATAAAGAGAAGAGTTGAACAGTTTATGATAAAACATAGAATATTTGATGTAAAAACATTTGTACTTTTAGTTCTCTTTGATAAATCCGCATTTAAGTCTCTTTTTTTAGATTTATCCATAAATGTAACAGATTTTTTTAGAGATATAAAAGCTTCAAGGAAAATGATTGAGATTATTAATAAAGAGCATAAAAACTGTTACAATATAAA
>NZ_JADGFC010000033.1:13587-22406 GCF_016744025.1 Sulfurimonas sp. | reverse complement strand
TCTTTGTTTTTGGTCGAATAAGATTAGCAGATTATCGATTAATCCTATCTTTCAACTTACTTTCAAAAAATTGCACTTGATTTTAGAATTGGCGAAAGAAATTTTTATTTTGTTTTTTATTAACTATATTTATAACGATAAGTCATTATTTTATATATAAAAGTCCAACAGTTAGACTTAATTAAAAAAACTTTCAAAAGTTAATACAAGAGATTAATAAAAAAACATTTAAAAAGCAAAAAGAAGATATAATCTTAGAAATTAGCAGTTTTCAAAATAGTTTCGAACAAAGTGATGATATAACAGCTATAGGTATTAAATTTTAAATATAAAGAGGAATTTGAGTATGAAAAATCTTAATATACAAAGCTCATTAGACTCTCCAAAAGTAGTTTTAGATTACGAAAAAGCATTTATAGAAATCGAAGGTAAATCCTATCCTGGAGACACTTTTGCTTTTTATCAGCCTATTATAGAGTGGCTCAAAGAGTACTTTAGTGAAGATTTTATAAAATCAACGACATTAAATTTGAAGTTACAATATTTCAATTCTGCGACAGCTCAAACCTTATACGGAATTTTTGATATTCTTAAAGATAGCAAGTGTAAAGACTTGAAAATTAATTGGTACTATCTTAAAGAAGATGAAACTAGTTATGAAGATTTTGAAGATATTTCAGATGAATTCCCAAGCTTAGATATTGTGCCAATATCTTATTAGAATAAATACATAAACTTTGGACGATAAACTTTAATGAAAACGAAATTATATCTACTGCTTTTTATACTTCCTTACTCCCTTTTTGGAGTCACATCATTTATTACCCCACTTGAGTATGCATCTCAACTCTATAAAAACCCAAGAGGAATAGGTTGTCATCATTGCCACGGAGAAAAAGGTGAAGGCAAACTTATTGCAAGATATGTGCATAAAAAAGAGAAAAAAACATTTACAGGTCCGGCAATAAATAGACTTAATTTTGACACTTTTTATAAAGCACTTAACAAAAGAAAAAATGGGATGCCAAGATATTTTTTAACAAAAAAAGAGGTTCAGGCACTATATTTATTTTTACAGCAAAATAAAGGCAAGGTAGATGCTAAGTAGTATAAAAAAAGCTTTTAAAGATAGAGATTTAAAAGCTCTAGATGCACTAGCAGAACCTAGATATAGAGTTCTCAATAAAAGAAATGATTTTCACTCTGTTTTAATGCTCTCATGTAACAACCTAAAGCATTTAACTAAGATAGATGAATTAGAAGCTGATTGTATAATGCTAAACCTTGAAGATGGTGTTAGTAAAGAAGATAAGCCTTTTGCTCTTGTATTATGTGCCATATTCTTAAGTAAACACGCAGAGTGTAGTAAAAAGCTTGTTGTTCGTGTTAATGCACTCGATGAGGGTGGATATGAAGAGATTACTTATTTAAATCAGTTTATGCCAGATGCTATTAGAGTTCCTAAGATAAAAAATAAAAAAGAAGTAGATAATGTTCTTGCCCTTTTAAATGAAGAGATAGAGTTGCATCTATCCATAGAGACAACAGATGCTTGGCATAACCTAGCAACACTAAAAACGAATCTTAGAGTCACAACTTTTTATCTTGGCATCTTAGACCTTTTTGCTGATATGAAACTATCTCAAAGCCTTATAAACATAGATAATCCAACTATGTTATATATTCTTTCACACTTCTTGGTTACATCAAAAGCAATGAGAGTTAAACCTGTCTCTTTTGTCTATCAAGATTTTAAAAATCTAGATGAATTTTCTTTTTGGATAGATCTTGAAAAACAAATGGGTTTTGATTCAAAAGCTTGTTTATCACCAGAACAAGTTAGACTAACAAATGCTAAGTTTATTGATTCACAAGAGCAAATAAAAAGAGCACAAGTTATAGTTAAACTATTTGAGATGCATAGAGAAACTGGAGTGACTGGGTTTGTTGATGAAGAGTATGGATTTATTGATGAACCTATCTACAAGGGTGCTCTAGCACTTTTACATATTAACTAATAAAAAAAAGGGGTAATTATGAAAACAATAAAATACAATAATCAAAATGTTTTAACATCTAAGGTAGTCTGTGTCGGAAGAAACTATGTAGAGCATATTAAAGAGCTTGGTAACGATACTCCTGAGAATATAGTTCTTTTTAACAAACCAAATTCTGCCATAAGTGATGACTTACATTATTTTAGCGAAGATACTAGGTTTGAAGGTGAAATATGTTTTTTAATAAAAGGCAAGAAGATAACCGGTGTTGGTTTTGGACTTGATTTAACAAAGGCAAATACTCAATCTTATCTAAAGTCAAAAAGTCTTCCTTGGGAGAGAGCAAAAGCTTTTGATGGTTCTGCTGTAATGAGTGAGTTTGTAGATTTTGATGGTGATATCACAAAGATTAGCTTCTTACTACACATAAATGATGTACTAACTCAAGAGGCGACATATGACCTTATGATACATAAGCCTTTAGATATTGTAAATGAAATAGAGTCTTTTATGTCATTAGAAGATAATGACATCATAATGAGTGGAACACCAAAGGGTGTTAATACTTATAGTGTTGGAGATGTTTTTGTGGGTAAAGTATTTTGCGAAGGTAAGTTACTTCTAGAACAAGAGTGGACTGTTAAGGCTTTTTAATAAGCCTTTTACATCTTGTTCTTCGTAGATAAAGTTATTTTCCTATAGCCTTGTCGAGAACTGCAATAGCGTTGTAGTAGTCATAATAGTTAACAACTAAATCTGATTTAGCATCTATGTAACCTTGTCTTGATTGTTGTAGTTCAATATAATCTGAAAGACCATACTCATAACGCTTTTGAGCTTGGTCAAACTTATCACCAGAGACTTCTAAAAGACTTTGAGCTAACTCCACTGAATCTTTCATTTTATATACATTTATAAAAGCTTGAGTAGTCTCTTTTTTAATCGATAGTTTTGAGTTGTTTAGTTGAGAATGAGATATCTTGATATTTATCTTTTTCTCTTGTGTAGATGCAGAGGTAGCGCCACCTTCGTATATATTCCAGTTTAGATTAAGAGCTGCTTGCCATTGCTCCTCAGGTAATGAATCTTCAAACTTATCTGTTTGTTGCTTTGTATAATCAGCATAAAAAGACAACTTAGGGTAATAGTTTGAAGAGGCTGACACACTTGAAGACTGAGCTGATTGTATATCAGAGAGATATTTTTTAAGCTCATATCTATTTTCATAAGCAAAGTTTATTGAGTCCTTTAGAGTTAATTCATACTCACTTAGAGATGAGTAAATATTAGTTAAAACTAAACTCTGGGAATAAACCTCGTATTTTTTATCTACTTCCATAAATCCAACTACTTTATCAAGAGAAGCATATGATAGTTTTAAATTGTAGAGACCTTTTCTTAGGTCAAGTTTTGACTTTATAAGCTCAACTTTAGCATCTGAGATATCAATCTTTGTTCTTATCCCAGCTTCAAAATATTTTTGTGAACGATAAAGTTGTTTCTCATTTAGTTTTACATTCTCTTTGTAAACTTCTATAAGAGCTATAGCTTGTAATACTTCATAGTAGGCTTGTTTTACACTCATTTTCTTATTTGATATCTGCTGCTCATTTGAACTTAAATAAGAGTCTGAACCATACTTAAGAGCGTCTACGCTACCTTTTGTTTTACCAAAGTCATATAGAAGTTGCTGTAGAGATATCTTTCCTAATAAAAGAGTGTCATTAGTCATACTCTTGTCAGTTGTAGTTAAATCATTAAGTCCAAATTCACCTGCACTTAATTGCAAGTCAACTTTTGGTAAGTATCCTGCAAAGGCTTGCTCATAACGACTTTTTGAAGCCTTATATTGGGATGAGCTTATCTTCAAATCAGGAGAATTTTTTAGGGCTTGTAAAATTAATTCATCTACTGTGTATACATCTTGAGCGTGTAAACTTAAACCCAGTAAAATTGTAGTTAATATTTTTAACATTATATTGACTCCCTTCTTTGTATTTCATCTTCAACACTTACAAATTTTTCTCTCATACTCTCTAGTAGTACATAAAGTACAGGAACAAAAAGTGTACTAATAAAAGTCGCGGCAATCATACCAAACATCAATACGATACCAATTGACATCTGCGTAATGGCACCAGCCCCTGTTGCAAAAGCAAGAGGAAAAATACCAAACATAAAAGATAAAATAGTCATCATAATTGCACGAAAACGAAGTGTTCCAGCATTTATAGCTGAGTCGATTATACTTACTCCACTCTCTCTTTGATCTTTTGCAAACTCAACTATTAAGATTGCATTTTTGGCGGCTAGTGCTACAAGTAGGACCAGACCAACTTGAGCAAAGGTATTTAACGGTATACCAGACCATTGTAGTCCAGCCATTGCACCGGCTACAACCATTGGAACAGATAGTAAAATCATCAGAGGAAGTATCCAACTTTCATATTGAGCGGCAAGAACTAAGAAAACAACAAGAAGTACAAAAATAATTACATATATTTGTGCACTTCCAGCTAGTGTCTCTTGGTAACTCATACCAGACCACTCATAACCATAACTTGAAGGAAGTACTTTTTTAGCTATGTCTTGCATTGCAGTCATCGCATCTCCAGAACTATAGCCAGGAGCAGCAGCACCATTAATCTGTATACTTCTATACATGTTGAAGTGAGTAAGGTTTTGAGGCCCCTTAATCTCTTTTATTTTTAGCACTGCATTTAGTGGTATCATTTTATTTGAAGCATTTTTAACAAAGAGTTTGTTTATATCTTCTTTTGAACTTCTAAACTCTTTATCTGCTTGTACAAATACTCTAAAAACTTTACCAAACTTTGTAAAATCATTTACATATACAGAACCAAGGTAAGCTTGCATAGTAGTAAACAAGTCAGATATTTTTATACCAAGTGCATTAGCCTTTGCTCTATCTACCTCAATGTCGTACATAGGATAGTTTGAAGCAAAAGTTGTAAAGGCATAGGCAATTCTAGGATCAGCGAATGCTCCTTTAATCATCTCATTTGCATAGTGCTCAAAAGTTTGCAGATCTCCAGAGAGATAATCTTGAAGTCTAAAGTCAAATCCACCAACATTACCTATACCTGGAATACCTGGCATATTAAAAGCAGCGATACTAGCTTCGCTAATAAGGGCAGTTTTTTGTTTGATTTTCTTTATAATTCCAAAAATACTTTTTTCTTTTGTCTTTCTCTCTTCCCAGTCTGTTAAAGATACAAACATTGCGAGAGCTGAACCATCCATAGAAGAAGTAATAACATTGAACCCTTCTACAGAAACAATATTTTCTACACCTTCAATTGAATAGATTATATCTTCAACTTGTTTTCTTAGTTTACTTGTTTGAGAAAGAGAAGTACCTGGTCTTAGGTTAACTGAAACCATACAAACACCCTTGTCCTCAGATGGAACAAAACCAGTTGGTGTAATCATAAATAGATAATAAGTTAGGTAAAAAATACCACCCATTATGATGATCATAAAGTATCTTAGTTTTATAAGAAGAGTTATTAATGCTTTGTATTTTAATGTCAATGCGTTAAAAACATTATCAAATAACTTAAAAACAATAAACTTTTCTTCACCTTCTTTTCTTCTTTTTATCATAATTGCACTAATTGCAGGAGAAAGTGTAAGAGCGTTTAATGATGATACTAAAACAGCAAAAGAGATAGTCAGTGCAAACTGTTGGTATAGAGCACCTGTAATACCAGGAAGCATAGATACTGGGACAAATACTGCAACTAAAACAAGAGTAGTAGAAATAATTGGCCCGATAAGTTCTATCATAGCTTTTTTAACAACTTGAGGCATAGTAAGTTCAGGCTCTTTGTACATTATAACCTCAACATTCTCAACAACTAAGATAACATCATCAACAACTATACCTATGGCAAGGATAAGGCCAAAGAGAGTTAAAAAGTTTATAGAAAATCCACCTGCAAACTCCATAGCTGCAAAAGCACCAATAAGAGATACTGGGATTGCAGCAGCTGCTATAACCGTAGGTCTCCAAGAACCTAAGAATATAAATATAATTAGAATAACAAGAGCAATAGCAGTAAATAGATTTGTAACAACGTTATCAATTGCTACTTTTACATATTTAGTTGTATCGTAAGGAACCGAGTAAGTTACTCCATCAGGAAAACGACTTTCAAGTCTCTTCATAGTTTTTTCTATCTGTTGGCGTATTTCTAAAGCATTTGCTTCACCAAGTTGGTATACACCGATAAGCCCAGTTGGCTTTTTAGCACTAATAGCATTCCAATCATAAGTTTCACTACCAAGTTCTATCTTAGATACATCACTTAGATGCACAAGTGAGCCATCTTCTTTATGCTTTAAAACTATATCTTCAAACTCAGAGACTTCACTTAGACGACCTTTAGTAGTTAAAGTGAATTCTTGTTTTTGGTCATCAAAAGTTGGAGTACCACCAACCTTACCGATAGATGCTTGTTTATTTTGTGCTTGAACAGCTTGTATTACTTCCATAGGAGTCATATTAAGAGATTTTATCTTGTCAGGATTTAACCAAATGCGGATAGAATATTTTTTCTCCCCTAAGTTATCAGCTTTTCCAACACCGTCGATTCTTTTAATTTCATCTAGAATATTTATATTTACAAAGTTACTTAAGAAACTACCGTCATATCTCTCATCACCATTAATAGCAATAATACAAACTAAAGAAGGGCTTCTTTTATCAACCATAACACCTTGTTGAGTAACTTCAGTAGGCAGAGAAGCAGTAGCAGTAGAGACTTTGTTTTGTACGTCAACAGCGCCAATATCTATGTCATAACCAGGTTCAAAATATACATTAATACTAGACGATCCACTTGATGTAGAAGAGGAGTCCATATATATAACACCCTTGATACCATTAAGTTTATCTTCTAAAACACGTGTAACAGTATCTTCAACAACAAAAGCATCTGCACCAGTATAAGTAGCAGATACATTTACGGTTGGAGGTGCAACATCTGGGTATTCTGAAATAGGAAGAACAGCCATTGATACTAAACCGGCAACTATGATAATTAGAGACATAACTATCGCTAAAATAGGTCTTTTAATAAATGTTACTGAAAACATCTGTTATATCTTTTTAGGACTAAGGTCATTTTTCTTTAAAATAGCCTTTATCCCTTGTGTAGATGTTACATCTACTGCTTTTACTTTTTTTTTTTCTTTTACTTTGATAAGAGCAGATACAATAACTTTGTCTCCATCTTTTAAACCTTCATCTACACTTACATAGTACTTTGATGAGTAACCAGTTTTTATATCAACTCTTTTTGCCTTACTATCTTTATCTACAATATATATATAGTTTCCAAGTTGGTCTGACAATATAACTTCAGGAGGAATCATTAAAAAACTGTATTTATCATTTATAAAAACATTTACATAAACAAATGTACCGGGAAGTACACTAGCATCTGGGTTTGATATAGTTGCTCTCATGCTAATAGTAGAAGTTAAAGAATCTACTACATTGTTTGAAAAATCAATGTGACCATTAAGTTTCAGAGGTTCTTTTGCTCCATTGATTTCAATAAATGCATCTGGTCTTTCTTTATTTTTATATTTTTCAAAAAGTCTTACATCATTTTGTGAAGGAGAAAAATAAGCATAAATAGGGTCAACACTCATAATAGTCGTTAGTAAAGTAGACTCACCTTGTCCTACAAGATTTCCAATATCTACTCTTCTAGCACTAACCTTGCCCGAGATAGGAGAGCGAACCATTGTATAACTAAGTTCTAGTTGAGCTTGTTTGAGTTTAGCAACATCACCAGCAATCGCAGCTTTTAAACCAGCTTGCTGTGCTTGGTATTGCTCTAGCGTAGCTCGTGGTGCTAAACCTTCTTCTACCAGTGGTTTATACCTTGCTACATCCGCATTAGCTAATTTTAAAGAAGCTTCATCTTGTGCTTTTTTAGCTTTTGCTGCATCTCTAGATGCTATGTATTGATCTTGCTCAATCATAAAAAGCTTTTGACCTTCTACTACAGTCGCTCCATCTTTAAAATAGATTCTTTTAAGTACTCCAGAGACTCTAGCTCTAACTTCTTGATCAGAACTTGCTTTTGTTGTACCGGTAAACTGTTTCCATATAGGGATAGGTTCTTTGTTTACTGTAATAGTATTTACACTAAGTGGTGGCATCTCTTTTCTAACTTGCTTAGGTTTTTCATCTGAACATGCGTTAAATAGGAAAAGAGAGGAGAGTAGAATTGTATTTAATATTTTTGTTTTCATTTGTTCCCTTTAATTAGGAACAATTATATCAATATCTAGCTAAATTGTATAACACGTTATATCTAATGAGAGTTCTTTCTGTTGGTCTTGGGTATCTACTGTAGGCATATTCTATAGTTTCTTTTGTAGTGTCATCAAGAACATAATAACCACTTTTATTTAAAAATTTAAAGTCTGTCATATCACCATTTGGATTTAAATAAAATTCTATGACATTACTTCTGTTTACATTCAAGTCTCTTGGCAGATTTACTCTTGCTACTCGAGTAAGTACTTGTTGCGTAATTCTTCTCATAACTTCTTGATTATCTAATATATATTTTTGTTGACCCTCAGAGAGTTGACCAAATTCATCGCCATAGAGTTCTTTTATATTCTTATTGTTTATACTGCTACTTGAGTATGTCTTTTTCTCTTTTTTCTCTTCTTCATTACTTGATTTATCTTCGTACATCCAAGCCATTGGGTCAACTTTCTTTTTTTCAACAGTTGAATTAATATCTTTTTTAGGAGTTAACTCTATATATGGTT
>NZ_JADGFC010000033.1:0-13577 GCF_016744025.1 Sulfurimonas sp. | reverse complement strand
TGAGATAATGGTTTTACTTTTGCTTTTGGCTTATTTAGTTTTGCTTGTTTTACAGGCTTTTTTGGTTCGTACTTTACTGGGTCTTTAAGAATTTTTTTAAGCTGAGAACCTTTTGGCATCGGAGGAGCAATAGTCTCTTGTTCTATTTTCTTTTTTGAATCTCCAGATTTTTTATATTTTTTTGGCATCTCTTTTAGTGATACTTTCATCTTGTTTTCTTTAGGTGCTTGGGGCTTTTTTAGCTCTGGAGTAAGACTTCCAAGTAACCAAAATAGCAATAAGAATAGCATATGAATAAGCAGTGCAACAAATAAGGAAAAAGAAGATCTATTCAAGTTTATCCATTTTTTTAAATTTGGAGGATTATAACTAATCTATATTAACGCTTCTACCTTTTGTTTAGTTATAATTACAAAAAAATAATTAAGGTCTTTAAATGAGCACAGAAGCATCGTCAAAAGCATTTGAACAAGCACAAAGTTTAATCCCAGGTGGAGTTAACTCTCCAGTTAGAGCATTCTCAAGCGTTGGTGGAACACCACTGTTTATTACTGAGGGCAATGGCGCTTATTTAACTGATGTTGATGGCAACAAATATGTTGATTTTGTGCAGAGTTGGGGACCACTTATCTTTGGACACAGAGATGAAAGTATAGAAGCAGCTGTAATAGATGCAGTAAAGCATGGACTTAGTTTTGGTGCACCAACTCAAGCTGAAACAGATTTAGCAAAGCTTGTTGTATCTATGTTTGACTCTATTGATAAGATTAGATTTGTAAGTAGTGGAACAGAAGCAGTTATGAGTGCTATTCGTCTTGCTCGTGGTTTTACTGGACGTGATGATATCGTTAAGTTTACAGGTTGTTACCATGGTCATAGTGATTGTCTTTTAGTTGAAGCAGGAAGTGGTGCAGTAACTTTTGGAAATCCAAGCTCACCAGGTGTTCCAGCTGACTTTACTAAACATACTTTACTAGCTACGTACAATGATATACAAAGTGTAAAAAAATGTTTTGCTGACTCTAACGATATCGCTTGTATTATAATTGAGCCAATCGCTGGAAATATGGGTCTTGTTCCAGCAGACAAAGAGTTCTTAGCGCAGCTTAGAAAGATTTGTGATGAAAATGGGGCTCTACTTATTTTTGATGAAGTAATGAGTGGCTTTAGAGCATCTATAAATGGTGCTGAGTCTATCACAGGCACTAAACCAGATATTCTTACTCTTGGTAAGGTTATTGGTGGTGGTATGCCAGTTGGTGCATTTGGTGCAAGATCTGAGATAATGGCTAAACTTTCACCTGAAGGTCCAGTATATCAAGCAGGTACACTAAGTGGAAATCCAGTTGCTATGGCAGCGGGACTTGCAGCACTAAGTAAACTAAAGAAAAATGCAGCTGTTATGAATGTTCTAAATGCTCGTGCATCTAGACTTGTTCAAGGCATGAAAGAAGCAGCAAGTGAGTGTGGAGTTACAATGCAGATAGATACAAGAGGAAGCATGTTTGGTTTCTTCTTTAACGCCTCACCTGTTAAAAACTTTGCAGATGCTTGTAACTCAGATGCTGAGTTTTTTGCAAAATTTCATTCTGGAATGATTAAAGAAGGTTTTTACTTCGCATGTTCACTATATGAAACTGGATTTATCTCAACTGCTACAACTGATGAGATGATAGAAGATACTATCAAAGCTAGTGCAAAAGTACTTAAAGAGATTACAAATGCCTAATGATGAAGCTAAGATAGAAGAAAAAGAAGAACGTAAACCTAGAATAAAACCAATCATTGAAGCGGCTGATGGTCTTTCTCTTGGCATCTCTATAGTTGTTGCTGTTATTATGGGTGTAGGTATTGGTTATTTAGTTCGTAGTCTGACAGGAATAGGGTGGTTATTTTGGGTTGGTGTTGCTATAGGTATAGCTGCAGCAATTTTAAATGTCTATAAGGCTTATTCAAAACAGTATAAAGTTTATGAAGACTTAGCAAAAGAACCTAGATATGCTATTAAAAAGAAACTTCAAGAAGAGGCAGATGCAGAAGAAGAAGATGATGAGGATTATGGTGAAACAAAGTATTAAACTTATCGCTATTTCAGAACTTCTGATTATTGCAACTTCACTTTTTTCATTTAGTTTTTTTATAAACTTACAGGTTGCATTTTTAAGTAGCTTGTTTGTTATTCTAGGTTCTTCATATGCTTATAGTAAGATGGTTGATACTCAGATAGCATCTGATATGATTAATGAGGATAGAGATATTCTTGATGAAATTGAAGATCCTCATGAATTATATGAAGAAGACTCTATTAACTACGCTCCTGTTGAAGACTTAGATTTAAAAGCAATAGTAAAAGAAGAGAAGAAAAAAATAAAAACTTTTAGTCTGAGTAGTATGAAACATGGTGCTAAAGGTGCTTCATCACTATTTAGACTTATTCCATATGTCTTTTTAGTTTTAGGTTTTATTGCACTCAAAAACAATGAACTATTAGATATTGCTATTTATTTGCCGTCTTTATTTGTAGGGATTGTTATAGGTTCTGTGAGTTCTAAAGAGCTATTTTCTGCAAAGAAATATCTTTTTAGAAGATGATTATTAAGAAGTAATCATTGGAATATTAATAGTTATCTTCTTTTGTATATCTATGTAGAAGTTAGTGTTAGATGCAATAGCTTCTAGTTCGTCAACTTTTCTTTGATTAAGATTTTGTGCTTGTACTTCAATAGAAAATATACTATATTTTTTACTTTCAAACTTTATATGTTCTCCAACTCTATAAAATATTTTTGTGTTTATCGTTTCATTACCTTCAAAACAAGCATAAATCTTATTTAATAGTTTTATAAACTGATTAACATTGATAATAATTTCTGGGATAGTTGGGTCAAATTCTTTTGTGTATTTAATATTAGAACTAATAGAATTTGTGGATATACAAAGGTCTACAAGTGTATATATATCTGTTAGTTCACCAATAGGTTTAGGATTGTTTAGTTTAAATGATGGAGACTGATAGAGTTTGACTCCTATTTCATCTTCATTTTCATAACCAACTGTAAGAGCGAAAAACTTGTATCTACCAAACTCTAACTCTAAAAAAGTTGTTTTAAAACCAAAAGAGACATAGGCATAGGTTGTAGTAAGTTTAAATAATTCACTTGTAGAAGCAGCTCCTAAAAGAAACTGTGCTTCAGCGTTTAGTGATAAAATCTTTCCATTTGAACTAAAGAGAATGAAAGGGTTGTAGTCATACTCTAACCATTGTTGTTCAAAAGTCATAGACTATTCCTCTATATAACTTTTGAGTTTTCTACCTACTTTAGGATGTTTAAGTTTCTTAATAGCACTTGATTCGATTTGACGAACACGTTCACGAGTAAC
Source organism: Sulfurimonas sp. (assembly GCF_016744025.1). Classification (GTDB taxonomy): domain Bacteria; phylum Campylobacterota; class Campylobacteria; order Campylobacterales; family Sulfurimonadaceae; genus Sulfurimonas. The sequence goes on along the minus strand of NZ_JADGFC010000033.1, from coordinate 10,196 downwards.
GCTAAGTTCTCTTCCAATCTCTTCTAAAGTTCTATCACTCTCATCATCCATAATTCCAAAACGAAGTTTTATAACAGCTTTTTCTCTTTCATTTAACTGCTCTAAAACACCTTCTATTTGAACTCTAAGGTCATCTTTTAGTATAGCGTCTGCAGGAGAGATTGATGATTTATCTTCAATGAAGTCACCAAATCTACCATCATCTTCATTACCAATAGGTGCTTCAAGAGAGATAGGTTCTTTTGTAATCTTAATTACATTTTTAACTTTCTCAACAGATAAGCCTACTTCTGCTGCAATCTTATCTACATCTGGCTCTTTACCATGTTCTTGAAGATGTTTACGCATAATCTTATTAATACGGTTAATAGTTTCAATCATATGAATTGGAATACGGATAGTTCTCGCTTGGTCAGCAATAGCACGAGAAATTGCTTGACGAATCCACCAAGTAGCATATGTAGAAAATTTATAACCTTTTTGGTACTCAAACTTATCAACAGCTTTCATCAGTCCAATATTACCTTCTTGAATAAGGTCAAGGAATGGTAATCCACGGTTTGTATATCTCTTAGCAATTGAAACAACTAGTCTAAGGTTAGACTTTGCCATCTTAGTCTTAGAAATTTCAGAAATATTTTTGCCACGTTTAATTTGTTCTAAAATATCAAGAAGCTTTTCAGGTTCCATATCGAAGCTATTTTTTGAAGCTTCTTTAGTTTGAACAAGTTTCTTGATTTCCATATATGTACTAACCATAGTAGCTTCTGGAACCATACCAGAGATATCTTCTTTTGTTAGTTCACAAATTTTTTCTACTAAAACTTTGTGGTTTGCTTTTAGGGTTGCGTTAAAAAGTGGTAATTTATACTCAAGTCTTTTAAGTTCTTTATCGTAACCATCATCACTCTTAAGTGCAGTTTCCATAGCTTTAACAAGTTCATTGATAAGTTTAGAAGTTGGTCCAAGGTCTAAAAGTTTTTCTTTCAAAACAGATTTTTTGAAAGTTACACCTAAAAAGTATTGAACTATTTCTTCTGTGATTTCACCATCTAGATTTTCAGGTACTTTTTCACTTAGTTTTAACCACTCTTTTTTGGCTTTTTCAAGTGCTTTAAAGCTAAGAGTTACTTTTTCTACTCTAGTCTTGTCTTTAGCTGTAAGTGTTTTAGTTTCAACTATGGCTACAGCTTCTGTTTCTGTAGTTTCAGCATCGTCTGTTTCTTCTTTTTCATCTTCAAAACTTTTGAAAAGTTCTTTAACTCTTCTTTCACGGTTTATTAGAGGTTCTCTATAATCAAGGATAAATCTAATTAGATAAGGCACAGAACAGATAGCATCTATAATAATACTTTCTCCACCTTCTATTTTTTTAGAAATTTCAATCTCTTCTTCTTTAGTTAGAAGAGGAATTTGCCCCATTTCACGAAGATACATACGAACTGGAGAATCAGAACGAGACCACTCAAGAAGTTCATGCTCTTTTAATATATCAAAACTATCTGATTCATTATTAGCAAGCATCTTTCTTTGCGCGTCTCTTCTAGCTTCAGCTTCTTTATCATTTAGATTTTTAGCATGCTCACTCGCCGTATAAAGGCATATTTTATGCTTTATCATAAGCTTATGAATATTTTTGGCTTGTGCTGTTGTTGGTTGTTTATCAAAAAGGTCAATTAGAGATTCATAAGTTCCACAATCTTTTGATTTGTGTTCTGTAAAATATGAGTCTATAGCTTTGTTAAGTTCTTTTGCTGTCATATTTAAATATGCCTTAATGTTTAAGATTTTTTAAAGAGTGGATTATACCGAGATTGTTTTAAGTAGGCCTTAAATTTATACAATTTCTTTTTTGGAACACACTTTGCTTTTGCTAGAACAGATATGCGAAATAAAGGGATTTTATGCAAAGCGGATATTACAGTTCAGCGGCTGGTATGGTTACTCAGTTTAACCGTTTAGATACCATAGCTAATAATCTTGCAAATGTTAATACGGTCGGATTTAAAGAAGATAACCTTGTCATTGGTGATTTTCAGCGTCTTTATAAAGAAGCAAGAGATGAGTTACCTAATGCAAATCATTCAGAAGATGGTGCACAGTTTTTAAACCGTGCAATGACAAAAGCTCCTCAAGTTGTAGACTCTTACACTGACTTTACTGTAGGTAATATGCAACAAACAAATAATGATATGGATTTTGCACTTTCAAGAGAAGGTCTATTTTTCTTAGTTAAGACTCCTCAGGGTGTTAGATTGACTAGAGATGGTTCTTTCTCAAAAGATGATGAGGGAAAACTTGTTACTAAAAATGGTTATGAAGTCTTACCAAATGATTATTTTGAATCTGGTGGAAATATTTCATTTAGTGATGATGAGAACATCATTAAAGTTGATAAAAGTGGACAAGTCTATACTAATATACCAAACAGTGCAAAGCTATTACAAGGCTCGCATCTATTTATTGTTCAACCTGATAATGCCGCATTACTTAAAAAAGAGGGTGACAACCTTTATAAGTATGAAGGTAATACTGATTTAAAACCTTTAAACTCGACTGAAGCAGTTATGCAAGGTTTTGTTGAAAAAAGTAATGTAAACGCTGTAAAAATGATGACACAGATGATAGAAACAAATCGTTTAGTTGGAATGTATCAAAAAGCTATGGATACACAGATGAATGATATGAACCGTGACGCGATAGAAAAACTAGCTAAAAGAGCTTAGAAATTTTAAGGAATTAGATTATGATGCAATCACTTTATACTGCCTCTACCGGAATGTTAGGGATGCAGACACAGATAGATACAACAGCCAATAATATTGCCAATGTTAATACTATTGGTTTTAAAAAATCTCGTGCAGAATTTGCTGACCTAATGTATAAAGTTATGTCTTATGCAGGAACTGCTACTAGTGATATGACTAAGAGTCCTACAGGTATAGAAGTAGGTCTTGGATCTCGTCCTACAGCAATTAGTAAGATATTCTCAGAAGGAAGTCTTAAGCAAACAGACAATCAACTTGATATGGCTATTACTGGTAAAGGTTTTTTCAAACTAGAACTTCCAGATGGAACAGAAGTTTATAGTAGAAATGGTGCTTATAAAATTGATGATAATGGTAGTGTTGTAAATAGTGATGGTTATAAACTTATTCCTGAAGTAGTTATTCCGCCAGATGCTACTAATATTAGTATTGGTACTGATGGTACAGTTACAGTTGTTCAGCCAGGGCAAACTCAAGCAACACAGATTGGGCAACTTTCCCTTACAAACTTTATTAATCCTGCTGGATTACACTCTCGTGGGGATAACCTTTATATAGAGACAGATAGTTCTGGACAACCAGTAGAAGGAACTCCAGGAATTGATGGTCTTGGTGTTCTTAGACAGGGTTTTGTTGAGCTTAGTAATGTTGAACTTGTAGTTGAGCTTACAGATCTTATTACAGGACAACGTGCTTATGACTCTAACTCAAAAGTAATCACGACCAGTGATGAAATGCTACAAACTACAAATAACCTCAAAAGATAGTAACCCTTCTGCTTAAGTATTGGTTTCTTCCAATACTTGAATTTAACTTCTTAATTTATTCACCATATAACTATCTTTTAGTATTTTAGATATAATAATTTAATATATGTAAATGTTCTCTAAAAGGGGTTGTTATGAAATCTGTTTCTATAAAAATGAAGATGCTAATTATAATTATATCTACTGTTATAGCTGTGTCTGTTGCAATTATTTTGCAATCAATAAATACAATAAATGAAATGACTGAGCAAAGTGTTTCTAAATATAAACAAGAAGCTTATAAAAATAAAGAGATAGAACTTAAGAACTATGTTAGTGTTGCTGTTAAGTCTCTCGAGTCATATTATGCTAGAACCTCTAAAGAAAAAATTAAAAAAGAAGTTGAAGCTGAGTTAAAAGAGCAAACTAACTTTTTATTTAGCATCCTTAATCATGCTTATGAAGAAAATAGAAAAAGTATGTCTAAGTCAGAGCTACAAAAACATCTAATGAATGTGGTTGCATCTGCTAGATATGGAGATAATGGTTACTTCTGGATAAATGATAAAACACCAGTAATGATAATGCATCCTATTAAACCAGCTCTAGACGGTAAAGATTTATCAAAATTTAAAGACCCAAATGGTGTTTATCTTTTTAATGAAATGGTAAAAGCAGTAAAATCAAATGGTGAAGGTGAGGTTGACTATTCTTGGGCTAAACCGGGGTTTGATGATCCACAGCCGAAAGTGTCATACGTTAAAATATTTAAGCCTTATGGCTGGATAATAGGTACAGGAGCTTATGTATCTGACGTAACATCTAAAATGAAACAAGAAGCATTAAAAACAATCGCACAAATGCGTTTTGGAGAAAGTGGATACTTTTGGATAAATGATACCTCTCCTAAAATGATAATGCATCCAGTTAAACCATCCCTTGATGGTAAAGATCTCTCAAATGCAAAAGATCCAAATGGTGTTTTTCTTTTTAATGAAATGGCAAAAATTGCAAAAGACAAGGGAGAAGGTAAGGTTAACTATAGTTGGTCAAAACCAGGTTCAGATAAACCTGTTCCTAAAATGTCATATGTTATGCTCTTTAAAGAGTGGGGATGGATTGTTGGTACTGGAGAGTATATTGACAACATCGAAGCAAATATACAGCAAATGCGTGATGATGCAGCCCAAACAATTGTAAGCTCCACAACACAAATAGTGTTAGTTTCAATGCTCTTAGTATTTATAATAACTCTAATTGTAAGTTATATTGCAGGTAAGATAATTGTTCAACCTATTAGAAATATTCTTGAAGTTACTGAGGATTTAGCATTAGGAGATGGAGACTTAACAAAAAGAGTTATCGTTGATAGTAAAGATGAAATACGCGATGTTGCAAATAATATAAATATCTTCATTCAAAAAGTTCATGAGAGTGTAGATGGAGCTAAAAAATCAAGTTTTGAGAATTCATCTGTTTCAAATGAGTTATCATCTACTGCATTACAAGTTGGAACAAATGTTGAAAAGTCAGTACAAATCGTAAATGAAACTACTGAGCATGCAACTAAAACACATACTCAAATACAGATAGCAATCGAAGATGCCAATAAGTCTAAGCACGAAATGCTAGAAGCTAATAAGATGTTAAATGGTGCAAGAGATGAAATTGTAACACTAACATCAAAGGTTCAAAGTAGTGTTGAGTCTGAGATGGAATTAGCACAAAAGATAGAAGAGCTATCTAAAGATACAGAACAGGTTAAAAATGTACTTACTGTTATCTCAGATATTGCTGAGCAAACAAACTTACTAGCTCTAAATGCTGCGATAGAAGCCGCACGAGCAGGAGAACATGGTCGTGGTTTTGCTGTTGTTGCTGATGAAGTGAAAAAACTTGCAGAGAGAACACAAAAGTCACTATCAGAGATTAATGCGACTATTAACATAATAGTTCAAGCGACTGACTCTGCAAGTGAAGAGATGGGTAAAAGTTCTAAAGAGATGCAAGAGCTTTCAAATATTGCTAGTGAGGTTGAGAGTAAAATAGAATTAACAACTGATATAGTTAATAAAGCTACAGATGCAAGTGATAAATCTGTGCAAGACTTTGAAGATACTGGTAAGCAGATAGATTTTATTGTTAAAGGTGTTGAAGAGATAAATGTTATATCCTTAGAAAATGCAAGAAGCGTAGAAGAGATAGCTAGTGCTGCTGAGCATCTAAATAGTATGACGGATGATTTATCTACTAAACTAGAGCAATTTAAAACATAAAAAAGGAACTTTATCATGGTGTTTGGCATACTTCATTACACTTTAATTATTTTAATAATTTTGCTTATACTTAGCATATATTATAATATTAAGCAAAAACGAGTCGCTAAGCAGCGTGAGGGAAAAGATCTTATTCTCATCAAAAAAGCTTATTTTGACACTATTACTGATCTTCCAAATAGAAATAATATAGATATAATCATAGCTGAACAGATAGCTAGAGCATTTAGACATAAAAAAACTTTTTTATTAGCTACTGTAAAAATACTTAACTATTATGAAGTTAACTTAAGGTCAAAAAAACGAGCTCAAGCCCTTATCAAGGGCTCTAGTGATAGGTTACTTAGTTCTATTCGTAATGAGGATACTCTTTCTCGTATCTCAGATAATGGTTTTGTAATTGTATTTAATGAGTATTTAGAAGAAGAAAACTCAAATGTAATTTTTCAAAGAATAAAGAGTGTTTTTGATGAAAAGTTTGAAGATGACAAGGGTAGTGTAGAGATAAAAATTGGGATAGGAAAAAGTATTTATCCTGATGATTCTATAGAGCCTGATGGCTTGATTAACGATGCTATACGCAAAGCTTTAAACTAATACCAATCTCACTTTGGATATAATCGCAAAAATATTTAAAAATATATCTAGGATTTTATATGCAAAAAGCAAATATTGATGGAAAAGTTTGGACTTTTGGAAAAGATATCGATACAGATTTAATTATCGCCGCTCGTTACCTTAACACATCGGTTCCAGAGGAACTTGCTAAACATGTTATGGAAGATGCTGATCCAGAATTCAGAAATAATATGAGTGTTGGTGATGTAATAGTTGCTGGTGAAAATTTTGGTTGTGGTAGTTCAAGAGAACATGCTCCAATTGCTCTAAAAGCCGCAGGTGTTGCTGCAATCATAGCTCCAACTTTTGCAAGAATTTTTTACAGAAATGCATTTAATATGGGACTTCCTATATTCGAACTTCCAGAGAGTGCAGAGATCACTGAAGGTGACGAAATTAGTGTTGATATGAATGCTGGTACTATCACAAATAAAACTACAAACAAGTCTTATAACTTCATCCCGATTCCAGAATTTATGCAAGAACTTATAGATGCAGGTGGTTTAATGAACTTTGCACAGAACGAAATTAAAGGTAAATAATGAATAAATATAAAATAGCACTGATTAAAGGTGATGGAATAGGTCCAGAGATAGTAGATGAAGCAGTTAAAGTACTAGATGCTGTTGCTTCATGTTGTGATCTTCACTTTGACTATGAAGAAGCTTTAATGGGTGGTTGTGCTTATGATATTACAGGCGATCCACTTCCTCAAGAAACTATAACTACTTCACTTAACTCAGATGCTGTACTTTTTGGAGCTATTGGTGGAGAAAAGTGGGATAATTTACCTCGTGAAAAAAGACCAGAAAGTGGACTTTTAAGATTTCGTAAAGAACTTGGTGTTTATGCAAACTTACGTCCTGCAGTAGTTTATGATGAACTAATTAATGCATCTTCACTTAAGCCTGAAATCATTAAAGGCGTTGACATAATGGTAGTTCGTGAGCTTATTGGTGGCATCTATTTTGGTGAACCTAAAGGCCGTACTGAAGATAAAGGCTGGAATACTATGGTTTATACACGTTCTGAAATAGTTCGTATAGCTCACCATGCATTCAAAATAGCACAAAAAAGAGATAAAAGAGTTTGCTCTATTGATAAGGCAAATGTTTTAGATGTTTCTCAACTTTGGAGAGATGTTGTTACTGAAGTTTCTGCTGAGTATCCTGATGTAGAACTTTCACATATGTATGTTGATAACGCTGCAATGCAACTTGTACTAAATCCAAAACAGTTTGATGTAATGCTTACTGGAAATATTTTTGGTGATATTTTAAGTGATGAAGCTTCTATGCTTTGTGGCTCAATTGGTCTTTTACCATCAGCATCTATAGGTGATAAAATAGGTGTTTATGAGCCTATTCATGGCTCAGCTCCAGATATCGCAGGTCAAGGTATAGCAAACCCTATTGCAACAATTTCTTCTGCATCTATGATGCTTAGATATGCTCTTGGTGAAAATGAAGCTGCTGATAAAATTGACAATGCAATCAAAAAAGCACTTAGTAAGGGTTATAGAACACAAGATTTAGCACAATTTGATGCTAAAGAAGTATGTTCAACTAGCGAAATTGGTTCTATTATCGCTAACTATATCGCAAGATAGAAATAAAAAGTTTATATGCAAACTCTGACACTAGCAAATATTTATGAACTACAAGGGCTCAAAGAAGAGGCCTTGGAAATATACAAAGAAATTTTAAAAAAAGACCCTTCAAGCAGTGACGCAAAAATTGCTGTTAAAAGGCTCTCCGGTATGAGAAAAAAGTTTCCAAATGTAAATACTCAAATGAAAGAGTTTTTTATAAAAATGGAAGCAGATGTAGAGTTTAACGAGTTTGAAAGGTGGTTATTAAAGTCATGGAATTAAAAGATGTAATACTATCAACTTTAGCAGAGATGGAAGATAATGAAACTACAAAGAAAGTTCTAAATAGTTCAATAAAACCAAAAAAAATAATACAAACACAAATAAATGAGCTAAAGCAAGAACCTTCAAAGCCAAGACCTTTGATAAAAGAAAATAGAATTGTTGAAGAAGAAAATTCTTCTTCTGTAGATGGTGAGATTTTATTCTTAAACTCTTTAAGAGAGAGACTTCTTGTTCTATTTGAAGGTTTTCAAGCACCAAACAATACAAATATAGAAGCAAAATTAGATATGACTCTAAATTTTTTAGAGTACGCCTTAGCAACAATAGATGTTAGAGCAGAAAAGTTAGAAAAAGGAAAAGGCAAGTGAGTCAATATAGAGTTCTAATAGATGCAAATGATGAAAAAGGTTTAGTTCATAAAGTATCAACAGTTTTTTTTAATAATGATTTAAACATACTATCAAATAGTGAATTTGTTGATAAAGAAAATAATAAATTTTTCATGAGAAGTGTTGTTGATGGAGATATAGACTTAGATAAATTAGAAGAAGCTCTAAAGGCAGTTCTTCCTAAAACTGCTGGAATCAAACTAGTTCAACCTAAAAAGAAAAACATAATAATTATGGCAACTAAAGAGCTTCATGCTCTTGGTGATATACTTATTCGTCATGAAGCTGGTGAATTAGATGCAAATATTTTAGCTGTAATATCTAACTATGATGAGCTTGAGTCTTTAGTAACTAGATTTGATATTCCTTTTGTTACAGTTTCTCATGAAGGATGTGAGCGTATTGAGCATGAACAAAAGATTATAGAGTGTATTGATGGCTTTAAAGATGTTGATTACATTGTTTTAGCTAAATATATGCGTATTTTAACTCCTAGGTTTGTAGAGACTTACGAAGATAAGATTATAAATATCCATCACTCTTTTTTACCAGCATTTATTGGAGCTAATCCTTATAAACAAGCTTATAACAGAGGAGTTAAGATTATTGGTGCAACAGCACATTTTGTAAATAATAATCTTGATGAAGGTCCAATCATAGCTCAAGAAGTTATACATGTTGATCACGCTTATAGTTGGAAAGATATGCAGCGTTCTGGTAGAGATGTAGAAAAAGTTGTTTTATCAAGTGCGCTAAAACTTGCTCTTGAAGACAGAATTTTCGTATATGCAAATAAAACGGTTATATTCTAGTGTTTAATCTAGTTTTAGTAAATCCACAAATACCAAATAATACAGGTGCAATAGGGCGCTTATGCGTAAATGCAGGTTGTGCACTACATATTATTAAACCCATTGGTTTTGACATAGATGAAAAAGCTGTTCGTAGAGCAGGGCTTGATTATTGGGAAAAGTTAGATTTACATGTTTGGGAAAGTATAGAAGAGTTTTTCCAAAAAAATGAAATCAATGATAATGCTCACTTTGCTACAACAAAAACAGATAGACCATATTTTGATGCTGAGTTTAAAGATGGTGACTTTATATTCTTTGGTAGTGAAACAGCTGGTATCCCAGAAGAGATTTTAAATGCTCATAAAGAAAAAAATATAACTATACCAATGACAAAGGATGGCAGAAGCCTGAATTTGGCTATAAGTACAGGGATAGTTTTATACGATGCTATAAGACAAAATTACAGTCGTTTTAAGGAGATATAGTGAATCCTATTGTTGATGGAATTATGGTTTTTCTTTTTATTTTGTTTATGGTGTTTGTTTTTGGTGGTTATCATAAGAACAAATCTGCACAAAGAGAAGCAGGCTTCAAAAGAGACGAAGAACAAAACAAAAAAAACAAAGAGAGTAAGTCTTAAAAAACTTTACTTGCCCATATCTGTATAGAATTCTCAAATCTTTCAAATAAACTTTCAGCATTTTTAATAATCATAGACATCACATATCC
>NZ_JADGFC010000185.1 GCF_016744025.1 Sulfurimonas sp. | reverse complement strand
CAGCCTTTTATATATTGCACTACATCAGGTTCATCCCAAGCATTTTGGATAATCTGCTTCCAAATAGGAAGGGGAATGCTTTTGTCATCATTACCACCTTCTCTAATCTTTCTGTTTTGCTCATTAACACCCCACCAATCCCATACTGATACTTCTAAATTAATTAGTTCTTTTGGTAGTAATGGAAATTCCATAGATTGACCTACCTTTATTACTTGAAATAAAGTATTTGCAATACTTGCCAATCCCTCAATAGATTTTTCACCTGTAAAATAATTCCTTTTTAACCAATAGTTAAATTCTATAAAATTACTTATATCTATATCTTCGAAAGATATAATTTTTTTTCTTTAAAAAAACTAACTATCTTACTTGCAAAACTTATATAATCATTTGTAACAGTTGAAGGTTTAACTTGACCTAGCCGAATATAACAATAACGTTTTATTGGTTCGATAATTAATGGAAATTCTTCAATTGTATGAAAGTTTAATTTACCCCTTGAATCTAGCCCTTTTCGTTTATTATGTAAAAGAGGTATTAAATCCCATACACTATCGGAAAAATGAACGTTAGCAATAACATAGATATCCCAAGAGTCTACAGATTCTTCCGGAACAGGAAATTCTACGGCATAATTCATTGTATATCTCCAAATGTTTCTAACTTTTCTATAAGCATTCCAATCAGATCTTTTTCAAACTCAATATGTGCAATAACATGTGAGCCATAAAAACTTTTAGATTGAATTTCTTCCTCTTTTTCTTTGTACAGATTTTTAAAGTATGGAAGGAACTCAGGTGTCGTAACCATTTTTGAACAACTATAACAATTTCCACGTTTTTGAAATGTTTCACAAAGATAATTTTCATCAGTAGCCATAGCTTCATTGACACAATAGCCGTCTGATAGTCTTAATGAATTATCTAATATAGAACCATCTTTAATCTTAACAATATCATCTTGTTTGGATGATATAACTTGCATATACTGAAGCGTATCTGTAATTTGAGCAATATACTCTTCATTTTTTGTTTTTATATAATACTGCATCGTAGTTCGTTTATGTTTGTGGTTCATAACAGTTTGAGTTGCTTCAAGAGAAGCTCCACTGCTTTGTAGGTTCGTTGCAAGTGTTCTACGAAACATATGCGCAGTTAAATGGACTACACTACCATTTTCATTGTTGATATCGTGTTGTTTAACAAAAAATTTTAATAATTTAGGTTGATAAGCATTAAGTATTTTTATCTCACCATTACGATTTTTTTTAATAAAAATCTCTTCCAACCCACTCTGACTTCTTAAATCATGAGTTTGGTGAATTAATGTTGAGATTACTATAGCTACTGGAGATGCAATAGCTGGTATAGTTACACTTTGCTTTGCTTTGTGATCAATATAATGAAGGTCATATTTTCCATCCTTATCACTCATAGACAGACAGTTATGTTTTAATGAAACAATATCAATTGAACGAAGCCCATAATACAGTAATAATAATATATAGGCTTTTGTATAGATATCATTTTCATTTCTAACTGCTTTTTTGACTTGTTCTAATGCATAATCTGAAATTATTTCTGTTTTCAAGTTTTCATTGTTTCTCTTGAATTTTGATTTCATAAAAATATTGAAAGGTGGTGCTTCATCAGGATGAGTATCATATAGCCACTTACTAAAACTTTTAAAAAAAGTGTATACAAGTCTTTGAGAACTATAAGACAGAGGTTTTTGCAGTTTGGTTAGAGCTGTCCCTAAGTATGCATATAATTCTTGCAGAAGAGGATAGGTAAAATTTGATAGATCATAAATGTCTTTCTGTTCCAAAAAATGGAATAGATAACGAATCATGCTTGTTTCCGTATATAGAGATGATTCGGTTTTGGTATGTAAAGATTTAGCTTGTAAAATATATTCACAGTGACGATTTGCTATACAGACAGGCTTTAAACCTCTGTAATCTACTAGTTTCTCTCTTTTATTTACAATTAAAGTAAATGGTTGCATTATATATCTACTCCATAGCTCTTATAAAATGGAATGAGTTCTTCAACTATTTCTTCTTTATTAGCAATATGCATATAGACATCAGTTGAAGCTATATGTCTATGTCCTAAAAGTTTTCTAAGCTTATGAATACCTACTTTATTACGGGCAAGTGCAGTAGCAAATGTATGACGAAAATCATGTGGAGAGAAAAACACTCCGGTCTCCTTACCAATTTTACGGCATCTATTCCATACGGCTTGATAACTAAGTGGTTCACCTAAATTATTATGAAACTCTGATATAAAAAAATACTCATGTGTCATTTCCTTTTTTTCATAAATTTTCATCCATGTATTTTCATAATAGTCACTAAGTTTCTCCATAAGTAATGATGGGATAAACAACTCTCTAGTACCTGTTTTCTGCTGTCGTTCTTGATTTCCTTTAGAGTGATCATCATTATTCGGTTTCATTTTCAATTCTTCTACTGAGGACCCAATTTTTGCAACACCAATAGAGTGAATATCAAGACTTAGTGCTTCACCAATACGCATTCCAGTGAATAACAATAATTCGAATAATAAGCGATCTCTTTCAACCTTACATGCCTTCTGTATAAGTTCTATCTGCTCTTTTGATAATACTCTAACTCCCTCATCAAACTCTTTTATTTTAAGTGTGCTTTTTTGAACAAGACCATTTTGAGTATGAGCATAAAAAGATTTATTTTGACGGGTAGGGCGCTTAATTGTTTCAAAATCATGTTTAAAAGGGTTATCTATATTGTTAACTGCTTCATGATACTTATAAAAATCTCGAATAGTTGAAATAATACGATTAACTGTTTTGGCACTTCGTTTACTAGAAGAACTCAGCTGCATTAAATCACTGTCTTTTGATGGAATCATTAGCCAAGCAATAAAGTCGTTAATAATTTTATGATTGAGAGAAGAGTAGGTTAGCTTGTAAGAAGAAAGAAAGTCATAAAAAAGTTTTAAATCTTGACCTTTTGTAGCAACTGTATTAAATGCAAGTCTTTTAACATAAAGTCTGCTTTGTAGATAATCCCACACTTCATTAACTGTTTTCCAGTCATCATCAAATAAGCAGACATATCCATCAATTATTTTAAGTTGATTATTCTGAGCACTAGAATCTATATTATTGTAATAAATATCAAGCTCATTACTATTCTCATCAAAGCTTACAGCATATCTTTGTTCATTAATCCTAAGATACATTTATCCATCCTATACTATAGTTGACAATAGCCTAATTCAATGTAGTAGACTGTCTATTATGGATTATACACTTGTATGGTTGATATTGTCAAGTATATATAGTATATTGGTGGTAGTTTAGATAACATAATGTAAATTCTCTTGAATAAAGTTTGTACGAATATCCCTCGAATTGGGCTTTAGACTCTTAATTTTAAAGGGTCTAAAAATGAATATTACCGTTGAAGAGTCGCTTCTAAACTTAAGTATAACAACTAATTCTTTTTTTAAAGTTTTAAGAGATTGATAGAAAAAATTTGCATATAGAGCCTCAAATTAGGTCTAAGTCTCAAAATGGGACTACAACAAATACTAACTGGAATGTCCCCTATAAACTAGACAAACTTTAATTCAGTAATTTAGATAGAATAATACAAATGTGTTATGAGATTTAATAGGATTAAAAATAGCAAGAGTAGTTTATAGGGGACTATAATGGTTCCCTTTTTCAAGACCAGTAAAACAAGTTTTCTTATTTCACCTCTTTACGATACCAGTGGTAACAGTTTTTGTCTCCTAGGGTCTA
>NZ_JADGFC010000184.1 GCF_016744025.1 Sulfurimonas sp. | reverse complement strand
CGTTCATAGAGGGAATATCTTACTTAGTATTAGTTTTTATTGCAATGCCATTAAAATACTTATATGAAAATACTAAAATTGTAAAAAGCTTAGGAATGGTTCATGGGATTTTATTTATATTATTTGCGATTTCTTTAGTCTATTTTATTAAAAGTAATCATAGAGAAAAAGGATTAGGTATTGATTTATTTAATTATTCATTAATACCATTTGGATTTATGCTTATTGAATATAGAATAAGAATAGCAATGATTCCAAAAAGTTAAAATTTAATTTTTTTAGAATAAAACTCGTAATAATCTTTTTTATCATCAAAGTAGATAATTACGTCTAAGTCAAAATCTGCTTTTTGAAAAATACTTTTTATCAATAAAAAGACTTTTTCTTTTTTCAATCCTCCAACTCCACAGCCAAGTAGAGGCATAAGTAGACTTGGGTTTTGGATATCTTCACTTTTAACTTTATCTTTGATTATTATCAGCATAGAGTTTAAAGAAGCTTGCATCTGCATATATGATTGATTTGCAGATACATAAAAAATGTACTTATAGTTTGTTTGAGTACTAGAACTTTCTATAACTACATCTACTTTTTCTTGATTGCAAGGAGTTACTATAAAAGTACCTTTTTCTTTTAAAAGATCTCCAAACTTTATTTTAAGATTCATATTTTTTATTATATGGTCTGAACATGATTTCTTCCATTATTTTTCACCTTATAAAGACCCTTATCAACTCTGTTTATAGTAGTTAATATATCTTCATCTTGTATATAGAGTGTAATACCAAAACTAGCTGTAATCTTATCTACCTCTTGAAATTTATAGCTCTCAATGCACACTCTTATATGCTCAGTAGCTTTTTCAAGTGAATATATAGAGTTTACCCTCATAAGGATTATAAACTCTTCTCCACCCCACCTTATGAGATAATCTGTATCACGGATAGAGTCGTGAATAACAGTTGTAAATTCTTTTAAGACTATGTCACCAATATTATGTCCATAAGTATCATTTACCTCTTTAAAATGGTCTATATCACATAAAACAAAACCAAGTTGTTTGGGTTTGGCGTCACTTAGTATTGAGCGTATATTGTTATCAAAAAATTCTCTATTTAAAGCACCTGTTAATTTATCATGGCTGGCTTTTCTTTTTAGTATAGAATGTTCAATCATAGTAGTACTAATATCTGTAAAAGAAACTATAAAACTTCCCTCTTCAAACTCGTTTATAGATACGCTAAATGCATATGAAATCAAATCACTGTCTAACATCGCCACTATTCTTTGCTCACCAGAAAGAGTTTTTATCTCATTTATCCAATTTTTATCATCATCAATTTTTTCTAAATGAAAGAAGTTGTCATTTACAATAAATCTTTCACAAATACATTTGTAATTAATTAAAAAATCATCTAAATTTTTTAAGTTAAAAAAGTCAAACATAGCCTGGTTAGCCAAGTTGATCTTTTTTCCATCTGTGATTACAATAAGATTTTTTTGAAGATTAAAAAGGTTTTGAAGTTTTACATTAAATAAAGAAAGGTCTCTCTTTTGTGTTTCAAGTTTAGAAGTTAAAGAGTGTATTTTTTTCTCTCTATTTTTAATCAAATAATATCCACCAAATATCATGCCCAAAGTTAATAAAAGAAGAAGAATACTAAGTGTTTTTATAGACTCATACATAACACTATGTTCTAATGACACATCAGTTAAAAATACAAAGTACCCTAACTCTTCACCTGAGACATCTAAAAGTTTTTCTTTTGAAGTAAAGTATTCTAAACCCGCATAAGAGATATCTTCATGAACTAAAGTATCATTTAGTATATACTGCATCTCTTTTGGAATACTAAAGGTATTGTATACAATATAATAATTTTTCGTTTGAGAGATTTTTAAAAGTTTTTCTTTAACAAACTCACTTGCATCTTTATATAGTTCTTTTTTAACTGCGATATAAATCATCGAGTTTAAAGATATAGATATATCACTTATAATCTTGTCTACCTCTTTTCCAAGTTCAATATAGCCTATAATATTTCCATCAACTATCCACGGTTTTACAACACGGAGAGTATAGTTCTTTTTTGGACCAAATTCTAATCCGTAAAATAAAGACTTAGTTTCTTTTGCTTTTTTAAATGTAATTCTATCTATAAGGTCTTTATCTCGTTGATAATCATGTACTCTAAGAAGAACAGTTCCATCTGTTTTAATAAAATACATATGAGTAAGGTCTACATTTTTATTTAAACTATTGTATATTTTTTTTATATTGTTATTTAATTCTTTTTTATCTTGTTCTAAAAAAAGTTTTGTGATTTCATCTTTATTTTGTATAAAATCTATATATTGACCAATAGTATCAGCTTCTGCTTTTATTTTTTCATTTAGGTTATTTGTAAATTGCTTGGAAATACTTGCTTTACTTTTATGAATAAAACTTTCTTGAATATATATTATTGAGAGTACGCTAAACATTGCCATGAGAACAGTTACTATAACAAGAGGTAGATAAAGGTTGAGTTTGAACATTCTACATTTCCTATGCGTTTTACCCATTATTGTATATTTTTACTTAATAGTTTCCGAAATGTGGACATATTATATAAAAAAATATATATATTAACAGTTGAAGTACAATACCTAAAATATAGAACTTAATAAGCCAAGGGATTAAAAGAAGATTTATGATAAAATATCCGAAATTATAAAGGTAGATGCGAGATATGAACAGACAACACTTAAAAAACCAACTATCAACTTTGGCCTTGTCTATGTTTAGAAAAGATTTCTTTGGCATCTACCACGGTTCTCTTTCTGCAAAAACTGAATCAAATCGTTTTATCATAAATACAAAAGAAGCTGTTTTTGATGCCCTAGATCAAAACTCTATGATAGAGTTGTATTTTAAACAAGACTATAGATGGAAACAAGCAAGTATAGATTCAAATATACACTTTAGCATCTACTCTCAAATCTCAGATGCCAAGTTTGTTTCTTTTACTATGCCTCCATTTACAACAGCTTACTCACTAGAACATAATGTGATTACTCCAAAAGATTATTTTGGGTTTAAAGAGATTGGTTCTATTAATATCATTGACCCAAAACAGTTCGAAGACTGGTATGATAGAGCGCAGAGTGAAATAGCATACTACTTACAAACTAATAAAACAAATATTATGGTTATACGTGGTTATGGTGTTTATGCATTTAACAGAGATATGCATGAGATGGCAAAAAAACTTGCAATTCTTGAGAAAAGTTGTAGATTATTGATGTTAGATGGTTCTCAAAGAGATTTTAATTTTGATTAAACAATAAAAGGAAATTTATAAATGGCACAATTCGAAGTAGATGAAGAAAATTATCAAAATATAATGGACGAGGAATTTAGTAAGGGTAAGGTTGTAATATTAAACTTCAGCTCAGAATTTTGTCAGCTATGTTCTGCTTTAGAGATGGAACTATATCAGCTTGATGATATGATTGAGAATGTATCAATAATAACAATTGACTGTGTTAATGCTCAAGAGATTGCAGAAATTTATGATATTTATCAATTCCCCACTATGATAATATATAGAAAAAAAAATGACATCATTCATGAATCAGAAGGTGTAATCCTTGCAGAAGATATTCAAAAAATCATAGAATCTAAACTATAATCTATTCATAAAGAGTGTCTAATATAGTGACACTCTATTTATAATGGTTCCCTTTTTCAAGACCAGTAAAACAAGTTTTCTTATTTCACCTCTTTACGATACCAGTGGTAACAGTTTTTGTCTCCTAGGGTCTAAAT
>NZ_JADGFC010000183.1 GCF_016744025.1 Sulfurimonas sp. | reverse complement strand
GATACATATACATGACGCAAATATTCATAGTTTTTTAAGATCTTGGAATGCAAAAAAACATGGGGACGATTTAAGTTCATTTAGAAAAACAGTTGTGAATATAAAAAGCAATAAAAAACCTATTGTCGCAATTGAACTTGGACGAGCAGGGCTTGTCTTACGTGGACTCTCTCCAATTCTAAATGATAATAAATATATGGGTTCAGTTGAGTTTATTCAAGGTTTAAACTCCATAGTTAAGTCTGCAAGAAAGACTAATGGTTATGAAATAGCTATTGTTATGAAAAATGATTACCTCTCTACTGCAACTGCACTTTCATCTGCTCCAAAGATTTCAAACTATACCTTGGCTGTTAAAGAAAAAGTTGTAAATAAAGATTTTATCAAAGATCTTAAAAATATAGACATTTCTAAAACTAACTCATATCAACTAACAAATGAATACTTTGTAGTATCTGAACCAATTAAAGACTTCTCAAACAAAGTTGTTGGATATGCTTTAGTCGCTAATAAAATATCAAATGTTAATATTGTTATAAATCAATCAGAAGACTCTCTTATAAGACAAGTTATTATAATGGCTATTGTTGATATATTTATATTGATATTCTTAGTTTTAATCATTAAAAGAAGTGTAGTTACTCCTATTATTAAGCTTGATAATGTTGCTATAGAACTTGCTCAAGGAGATGCGGACTTATCTAAAAGATTGCCAGTAATATCTAGAGATGAGCTAGGCCATACTAGTATGAGTTTTAACAAGTTCCTGGATAAGGTTGAAATTCTTTCACAAGAAGCTCATGAAAAAGCATTAAAAGCACTAGAATCTGAAAAAGAAATTAAAATTGCAATGGACAAAAATAAACTTAACCTAGCTCTTTCTGAAGAGATGATTGAGGGCTCAATTCATAATGCTAACAATCTAAGTGAAAGTATGAAAGAAAATATTGAAAATGTTGAACATGTAAATAAATTAAACAAAGAGACACAAGAAGTTATATCAAGAGTAAATTCATCTACTGATGAAATCACACAAGCAATATCTAGTATTACTGAGATGATTAGTGATTCTAGAACTTCTTCTGAGCAGTTAAATTCTAATGTAGAAGAGATATACAATGTTATTTCGCTTATTAAAGATATCTCAGATCAAACGAACCTATTAGCACTTAATGCTGCTATTGAAGCTGCTCGTGCAGGCGAACATGGACGTGGGTTTGCTGTTGTTGCAGATGAAGTTAGAAAACTAGCTGAACGTACACAAAAAGCTACAAGTGAAGTAGAAGCAAATATTAGTGTTTTAAAGCAAAATTCTATGAGTATGACAGAAAATAGTGAGTTAATAGAAGAACATGCTCATTTATCACAAACAAAACTTGAAGTGTTTAAAGAGACTCTTGGTGAGCTTATTATTAACTCTGGAAAAATTACTGATGGTAATACTATTATAGGTCATGAACTCTTTATTAACACAGCTAAACTTGATCATATGGTATTAAAAAATAACTCATACTCTGCTGCTTTTGAAGGCAAAGCGGTTTCTTCTTTAGGAGATCATATTAATTGTAGATTAGGTCAATGGTATGATAATAAGGGTAGGGAAAATTTTGGAGATAACAATAATTTCGTCTCTTTGTCTAAGCCTCATAAAGAAGTCCATGAAAATATAAAATTGATTATGCAAATAGTTGAAGATGATAGTATTCATGCAGATCAAATTATTAATCTTTTTAAATCTACTGAACTTAAATCTAAAGAGATGTTCTCAATACTAGACAGTATAGTTAAAAAATAATTTTAACTCATGCATTGTAGCGAAACTTAATTTCGCTGCGGTGTTATTTCCCTCCTAATAAATCAACAAGCTTTAACTTCAAATAAATTATACTATTCTCAAAGGATTGCTAATGTCAAAAGTCTTAATACTCTCCGGTGCTGGAATAAGTGCTGAGTCTGGCATCTCTACTTTTAGGGATAGTGATGGCTTATGGGAAAATCACGCAATAGAAGATGTATGTATGGCAGGTTGTCTTGATACGAATGAAGAAGCAACAAAAAAGTTTTATGATGCAAGAAGAGTTGACATAAAAGCTAAAACTCCAAACTATGCGCATAAGCTAATAGTAGAATTAAAGCAAAAATATCCAAATGATATTTCTGTACTTACTCAAAATGTTGATGATTTATTTGAAAAAGCTGGTATAGCAGATAACGAGATAGTGCATCTTCATGGTTTTTTAAGAGAGCTTAGATGCCGAGGATGTAATAAAATATTTGAAATTGGATATGTTAATCAAGATAATTATGCCAAGGAGTGTCCAAGTTGTAAATCTAAATTAAGACCAAATATTGTTTTTTTTGGAGAGCCTGCACCGAAGTATGAGATACTTACACAAGAGTTAAACAAGTGTGAACTTATAGTTATTATTGGTA
Organism: Sulfurimonas sp.; assembly: GCF_016744025.1. Taxonomy (GTDB): domain Bacteria; phylum Campylobacterota; class Campylobacteria; order Campylobacterales; family Sulfurimonadaceae; genus Sulfurimonas. Next base: position 1,382 of record NZ_JADGFC010000183.1, on the reverse strand, counting down.
CAAGTGGAAATGTTTTAGATGTGACATATTTCGCACAATTGACAGGTAAATCAATACTTAATAATCTTGAGCCAAGTGAAGCAATAGATGATAGTTATTTTACGAAAGTCTATTATGCTAAAGCGACAGAAGCTATCGGTGAAATAGTTGAGTATGTTGAAGAGTTTTTAGAAAATACATTATAAATGTAACATTAGACAAGATAATAACATGCTATTTTAATAGAATAAAGTAGTTTTTATGTTTGAAAAATCAAATATTTTTATAAAAAATATTATGATAAAGGCTTTTTTTATAAAAGATTAAAATTGAATAGATAAGTAATAACTAATGTCAAATATATTTTCATTATTTAGATGATTATTTTTATGATAGACAATAAATGAAGGTTTTGTTGTTGTTTCATATTCGCTATCTAAGAGCCAATCATGATATACCCACTGAATAAATCTTAATATATCTTGACTCTCTCCTTGTAAATCAAATCTAGCATATACACCCTCAGATATATTAAACTTAGGCAGTCTTTTTGTTAAAGTTTCTTCTTGTTCTTGTGTTACTATACAAGCTATATATTGGCAACTATTCAGGTCAGTTATTGTTGGGTTGTCATGTAGAAGAGCTATCATTTTATATTTTTTAATTTTATTATTTAAAATCAGTGTATATAACTTTTGCCAAGTTTCTTTAACATTATTAATATAACCATTATTACGAATGTAGTAACTTTTCATAGATGGCATATTAACTATAGTTGCGGATATGTTTGAAAAATCAATTGTTGATTTTGTAGATATATTTGAAGCTTGTAAAATAGAGTTAGAATATTTTATATATGCTCCATTCCTCCAATCCTTTGGCGTTACATTAAATTGAAGTTTAAAAGCTTTTATAAATGAAGAGTGTGAGCTATATCCACATAGATTTGCAACTTCTGATATAGTAGAGAACTTATTAGTTAAGAGTAGACTAGCCGCTTTTTGTAATCTAATTGATTTAATACTCTCATAAATATTTTTAGCAAAAATCTTTTTAAATATTTTATGCATATAAAACTTACTAATATCAAGTTCATAACTCAGTTCATTAATATCTATATTGGTGTCTATATGAGTATAGATATAGTACATAATACTATTTGCAATTTTTGTATGTTTTTGTATAGTTTTTTTATTCATCAAATATTATAACAACTAAAGATAACTAAAATAACAATAATAGACAATTTTAACTATCTATGTGAGCAAATAAATTTACAAAAAAGAAGAAGATACTTTGTCCTTGAATTAAATAGAATACTCTTTTTAAATCAAAAAATAGGACATACCATGAAAAATATTTCTAAAATTTTAATAGCAAATAGAGGAGAAATAGCTCTAAGA
>NZ_JADGFC010000182.1 GCF_016744025.1 Sulfurimonas sp. | reverse complement strand
TACTTCTTTGTTTTTGGTCGAATAAGATTAGCAGATTATCGATTAATCCTATCTTTCAACTTACTTTCAAAAAATTGCACTTGATTTTAGAATTGGCGGATTATTATCTTGTGAATTATAAGAAAAAGTAGAAAATTATGCACCCGTTTTTTTAATTAAGTCCAAAATGATAAAGTGGCATGGTATAGAAGTAAGAAACAAAGTTGATATAAATATTGCTAAAGTACTAAAAAAGGAAAAAATATTATTGGACGAAAATGGAGTTTTTGTAGCATACTATGGACACAATAAGTTCGTGTTTGTACGAGATAAAGACAAAAAAGATATAGTCGATGCAGCAATAAGAAAAATAGGTTATATATCAATAGCAGAAGATGAAGAAAACCTTAAACTAGATAAGAGCAGTATGCTTTATGTTCCTATACAAAACTCTATAGAGGTTAAAGTAACTTCAGAAATAGATGAGCTGTTAAAAGAAATAGAAGATAAATTTAGAAATATGATTGTGTAAGTCAGTAGTTTATACTTAGTCATATCCACTCAAAGCAATATCAAAGACATTTTTGAATATAATTCGCGTATTAGATACAAAGGAATTTCATGGCTAACAAACGGGTATTGGTTAAGTTTTCAGGTGAAGCTCTTGCAGGTGAAGCAGGTCATGGGATAGATACTCAGATTTTAAAGTATATATCTCAAGAGATTAAGTCATTGGTTAATGCTGGCATTGAAGTTGGTATTGTTATTGGTGGTGGAAATATTATCCGTGGTGTAACAGCAGCTCAAGATGGAATTATTAAAAGAACTTCTGGAGATTACATGGGAATGTTAGCTACTGTAATTAACGGTGTAGCAATGCAAGAAGCGTGTGAACATGCAGGTCTTCAAGTGAGAATGCAAACAGCTATTAAAATGGAGCAAATTGCAGAGCCATATATCAATCGTCGTGCAGTTCGTCATTTAGAAAAAGGTCGTGTTGTGATTTTTGCAGCAGGAACAGGTAACCCTTTCTTTACTACAGATACAGCAGCAACTCTTAGAGCAGTAGAAATTGGTGCTGAGGTTATAATAAAAGCTACGAAAGTAGATGGTGTTTATGATAAAGATCCTGTTAAGTTTAACGATGCAGTTAAGTTACCAGTATTGACTTATGAGCAAGCTCTTACAGAGCATATCAAAGTTATGGATGATACATCAATCGCTTTGGCAAAAGACAATAAACTACCTATTATAGTTTGTGATATGTCTAAAAAAGGTAACTTATTAGATATCTTAAATGGTAATATGGACAACTGTTCAATAGTAAAATAATAAAATTAAATTAAGGATTAATCAATGAAAGTTGAAGAATTAACAGCAAAAGTTTTAACTGACAACCCAAAAATGGATAATTATCAATTAGCACTAGCAGTAGCAAAAAGAAGTGATGAGCTTTTAAATGGTGCAGCGAGTAAGTTAAATATTGATCCTAAAAGCATTAAAGCAGCAGATTTAGCTTTAATGGAAATAGCACAAGGCCTTGTAAAAGTTAAAGGTTTTGTAGACTTAGAAAAGTAATAGCTTGAGTCTGAGTCAAGTAGATATAGAAAAAGTAAAACATTTACACGATGTTGACTCAGCACAAGAGTACCTTTTTTCACAAATCACTCCCAGTGATAAACTTCGTGAAGCCCTCCAATACTCTAAAGATGCACATAAGCATCAAGTTAGAAAAAGTGGGCAACCTTACATAATACATCCTATTTTAGTAGCAAGTATAGTTTCATCTATAACTGATGATGAGTCAATGGCTATTGCTGCACTTTTGCATGATGTTGTAGAAGATACAGATGTCTCAATTGAAAAAGTTACAGAACTTTTTGGTGCAGATGTTTCTCATTTAGTTGAGGGTCTGACAAAAATTGATTCTATTAGAGATAGTGAACTTATCCCTTCTACTTCTAATGAACGTCTTATCGTATCAGCACTATCATTTAGAAAGATGCTTCTTGCAAGTATAAAAGATGTACGAGTTCTAGTTGTTAAGCTTTGCGATAGACTTCATAACATGCTTACTTTAGATGCTCTTCCTGAACACAAACAACTTCGCATTGCAGAAGAAACACTTGTTGTTTACGCACCAATTGCTCACCGTTTAGGTATCTCTTTTTTAAAAAACATATTAGAAGATACAAGTTTCTCATATATTTTTAAAGAAGAAAAACACCATATAGACAATTATCTTGATACAAATTATCATGCAATTGAAATGAAGTTAGAAGAGTTTAAAGAGTCTATTCATAAACTTTTATCTAAAAATGGTTTTTGTGAAGATGATTTTGAAATACTTTCACGTGTAAAACATCGTTACTCAATCTACTTAAAGATGCAAAGAAAAGGTATTTCAATTGATGAAGTACTAGACTTGTTGGCTGTAAGAATTTTAACTACTGACCCTGTTAAGTGTTATAATATTTTAGGACTAATTCACCTACACTTTCAACCTCTATCTTCAAGATTTAAAGATTATATTGCTGTTGCAAAAGATAATGGTTACCAAACTATTCATACAACTGTTTTTTATGATACTGCTATTTTTGAAGTTCAGATTAGAACTTTTGATATGCATAAAACTGCTGAACTTGGAGTTGCCGCACACTGGAAGTACAAAAGTGGTGGTAATAATATCAAGCTAGATTGGTTGCATAACTTAGGTTACCAAAATGAATCAGTAGAAGATTTTTATGCACTTATAAAAAATGATTTATACTCTGAGGATATAGCAGTCTTTTCTCCAAGAGGAGAAGCTTTTACTCTTCCTCGTGGTGCAGTTGTTCTAGACTATGCTTACACAGTTCATACAGAAGTAGGTAATTCTGCCAAATCAGCACTTGTAAATAAGGTCAAAACTCCACTTCTTAGTGAACTGCATAATGGTGATATTGTAAAGATTAACGTTGAAGATGAAATAATAACTAGATGTTCTTGGATAGATGCAGTAAAGACATCAAAAGCAAAAACAAATATGAGATTAAACTGTAATGCTAGAGTTAAGGATATAAATTCTAAATCTAGTGTAAATATAGTAGCTACAGCTATGAATCTAAATCACTCAAGAGTAGAAGAGTGGTTTGAAAGACATAACTATGAAAAGAAAGCTTCTGTACCTGTTGATATAGAACTTATGCGTGATGTAATGCATAAATATACAATAGAAATAAGTAAAAATTCTAGATTTAAAAGGTTTCTTTCTCGTCATAGGTTTAAGTTAAAGCCATATAATATTAATGGTATAGAAATATATAGTACTTCTCATATAGGTGATATTGTTTTTGATTATTGTTGTCACCCAAAATCTGGTGATGAGATAGTAGCATTTTTAGAAAAGGGCAAGGCTCATGTTCATCATAAAATGTGTAAAAGTGCTATTAAAAAATTAGAGGCCAATAATTCTATGCTTTTTGTTAAATGGGAACAACAAAATATTTACAACTATAATTTAATAATAAATTTTCATAGTGGAAAAGGTACCTTAGCAGATTTTTTCAGCTTCTTAGTTAAGATAAATGTGGATATAAATTCTATAGAACTTGGAAAAAATAAAAGCGAATCATCTCGATATTGTGAAATGGAATTTGAATCAAAAGAAGCCGATATTAACTCACTTCGTGTTAAAATGGAACAAAAAATAAAAGTTATTCATCTCATACGAACTGATGATGCTTATAGATAAAAATTAATTAGGAAATATATATGTTACAAGAAGCTTTAAGAGAAATAAACAGAGGTAGTGCTGAAATAATTGACAATGAAAGAATTGAGAAATTATTAAAAGCTTATTTTGA
>NZ_JADGFC010000181.1 GCF_016744025.1 Sulfurimonas sp. | reverse complement strand
TTCACCAAATGAGTTTGAAAGAAGGTATAATTTAAAGTCTTCAAAAATGTAGGTTTTTACTGGTTTAGTAATTGTCTAGTTTATAGGGGACATTCCATTGTCATCTGAATCAATTGATTATCCAGAACGACTAATAAGTAAAATAATTCAAAAACAAAGGGAAGGTTATTTATTAGAAGATATGGCTGATGTTGATAATATAGTTCTTTGGTATGATAAAAAGAAAGGTAAATATTTTAAAGAAGTTCTTTGTAGAGTTTATATGCATAAACAAAAGAGTCTCTATAATAAGTGACCCATCTCGTCTTTTTTAACGTTTAAATAATCTTCATTATGTTTATTTGAGTCCATAATAATCGGAACTCTCTGCACAATTTCTATATCGTTTATAGAGTTTACTTTGTCTGGGTTATTTGTTAAAAGCTTTATTTTCTTAATATTAAAATGCTGAAGTATTTTTGTGACAACTTCATAAGTTCTCTCATCTGCACGAAAACCTAGTTGATGATTAGCTTCTATTGTATTAAGACCTTTATCTTGAAGAGCGTAAGCATTTATCTTATTTAAAAGACCGATGTTTCGTCCCTCTTGTCTTAAGTAAATCACCATTCCATCATGCTCTCCCGCTAATTTCAATGCATACTCAAGTTGATCTCTACAATCACACTTAAGACTACCTATAGCGTCTCCTGTTAAACACTCTGAATGAACACGTACTGTTGGAATTTCGGCAAGCTTGTCTGAGTATATAACAAGGTGTTCTTTGTGACCTTCTTTAAAGGCTTTTACTTTGAAATCACCAAATCTTGAAGGTAAGTTTGCGACTTCTGAAATCTCTATATTCAATTAATGTACCCTATTTTAAACTTTAAAACGATAAAATAAATTTTTCAAAATTATAGCTAAAAAAGGTTTATTATGTTTCAAAGATTTCGCAGAACTCGTTTAAATAAGCAACTCCGTTCATTAGTAAGAGAGACAAGTGTTACAACAGATGATTTTATCTATCCACTATTTGTTCGCCCTGGTGAAAACATAAAAACAGAAGTTTCCTCTATGCCTGGTGTATTTCAAATGAGTATAGATGAAGTTTTAAAAGAGTGTATAGAGTTAAAGAAACTTGGACTTTACTCAATTATCCTTTTTGGAATTCCTGATGTAAAAGACTCTATAGGTTCAGACTCACTATGTGAGCATGGAATCATTGCATCAGCAATTCGTGCTATTAAACAAGAACATCCTGATATGTTTGTTGTAACTGATTTATGTTTTTGCGAATACACAGATCATGGTCATTGTGGAATTATCGATGAAGAAAATGAAACAGTAAACAATGACGCTACTCTTGAAATATCTGCACAACAAGCAATAATTCATGCAAAAGCAGGCGCTGACATGATAGCACCATCTGGTATGATGGACGGTATTATTGAGACTCTTAGAGATGCTCTAGATGTAGCGGGATATGAAAATCTACCAATTATGGCATACTCAACAAAGTTTGCAAGTGGATATTATGGTCCATTCCGTGATGTAGCTGAGTCAACACCAAGTTTTGGTGATCGTGCTTCATACCAAATGGATCCTGCAAATAGAAGAGAAGCTATAAACGAGTCTATTTCTGATGAGATGCAAGGTGCTGATATATTAATGGTAAAACCAGCTCTTGCTTATTTAGATATTGTTCGTGAGATTAAAGACAACACTTCACTTCCAATGGCGGTTTATAATGTAAGTGGTGAGTACGCTATGTTTAAGCTTGCTGGTAAACATGATTTGATAGACTATGATAGAGTTGTAATGGAGACAATGGTTAGTTTTAAAAGAGCAGGGGCTAATATTATTATCTCTTATCATGCTAAAGAAGTTGCAAAGATGTTATTAAAGTGAATTACTATAGAATAACAGCTTATTTAAAAATTTGGGGATATTTTGAAACATTTTTTAACACTAAAAGATTTTACAAAAAAAGAGATATTAGAGATCATTGCAATTGGTCTTGAAATCAAAAAAAATCTAAAATCAAAAATATACAAAAAAGAACTTGAAAACCAGACTCTTGGTATGATTTTTGAGAAAAGCTCAACAAGAACAAGAGTAAGTTTTGAGACAGGTATGTTTCAACTTGGCGGGCATGCTCTATTCTTATCAAATCGTGACATTCACTTAGGTCGTGGCGAGCCTGTAAAAGATACAGCTAGAGTAATATCTAGTATGTGTGACATGGTGATGATTAGAACCTTTGAGCACTCAAAGATAGAAGAGTTTGCATCTTATTCTAAAGTACCTGTAATAAATGGCTTAACTGATTCTTACCACCCTGTACAACTATTGGCTGACTATATGACCTTAGTTGAACATAATGCAAATGAGCATATTGTATGTGCGTATATCGGTGATGGAAACAATATGACTCACTCATGGATGATGCTGGCAGCAAAACTTGGTTTTGAGCTTCGCATCGCTACTCCAGAGGGTTATGAAGTAGATGAAAATATTTTAAAAGAATCATTAATATTAGCTAAAGAGAGTGGAGCTGTAATAAAGACGATGAATGACCCGAACGAAGCTGTAAAGGGTGCTACTGTTATTACTACAGACACATGGACTTCAATGGGACAAGAAGAAGAAAAAGAAGAAAGAATCAAAATCTTTAAAGGTTTTATGGTTGATGATAAAATGATGCTTCTTGCAGCTAAAGATGCTAAGTTCTTACACTGTCTTCCAGCATATAGAGGTCTTGAAGTAAGCGAATCTGTATTTGAAAAGTATTCTGATATTGTTTTTGATGAAGCGGAAAATAGATTACATGCTCAAAAAGGTCTAATGGTTTGGTTAGACAAACAAAGATAGATAAACTTTTTTACTAGAACCTATCTCAGGTTCTAGTTATAACCACCCTTTTGAATCATCAAGTATAACTTTATTATTAATATTGTAAACATCAATTACAAGAGAAATCAAGTCTGTTCCCTTATTAAAATATTCATCAGTATCAAAATTAATTTTCTTCTTCTGAATAACTTCATTGTTCGTTAAAGTTATATAGTTTTTGCTAGCTCTTGAGATTGAATCTAGCTTGGCATCTAACTCAGAGTTGAAACTCTTTTGATTGCTAGATGAAATCTTTTTTATATCTGCAATTAGCTGAGTCGTATGTACATCAACTTCATATGCAAGAGCTTGCATATGAGCTTTTTGAGTTTTTGTAATCATACCTTTTGCAACAATTCCAGAACCCATTCCTCTCATCTGTCCAACATACTCAGTTAGTGGTAATATGACTTCCATCATCACTGTAGAGAGTTTTTGCCCAAGAGGGTTAAGCTCTTTAGAACCATGCTTACTAACAGTCTGAGCAAGCATTAATGTCTGCTCTATAAGTTCACTATATTGTTCAAACACAATAGCTGGATCTTTTTTAAAAGCTTTACGATTTAGTTTGATTAGAGATTCACTTATATTGGTAGCTCTGTTGTTAATAATAGCATCAGATGCCAAAGGCAGTGATTCCATTGTTCCAATGGCTTTTTTCATCTCTTTTCTATTTCCATATACTAATAGCATAGAAGTTGTATTTCCATTTAAGTAGTTGTTTGTAAGACCACGAGTTTTTTGTGTTGAAATGATTAGGTCTTTAAGTGCGCCAATATATTTTGAATTGTCGGCTTGGCTAGAGTTACTAAATAGTGATTTAGCATTTAAACTAAAAATTAACGCGGTTATTAAAACGCCAATTCTAAAATCAAGTGCAATTTTTTGAAAGTAAGTTGAAAGATAGGATTAATCGATAATCTGCTAATCTTATTCGACCAAAAACAAAGA
>NZ_JADGFC010000180.1 GCF_016744025.1 Sulfurimonas sp. | reverse complement strand
AAGATAGCTTAATGCTAGAGAGGTTTACATATAAACCTCTCTAGCATATTTTTTTAAAAACTAACTTTCGTAACATTACCCGTACTTTTACTAATATTAAAAATGTAACTAATTGTTATTATAGAACGGTTGTACTATTACTCGACAAACATTAGAATTAATTATTAAAGAAAATAACTAGTTAAACATAAAACAATGGAGTAATGTTGAAAAAGCAATATGATGTAGTTATTCTTGGTGCTGGTATAAATGGAGTAGCAATTGCAAAAGCTTTGGCTATTACCGGAAAAAAAGTACTTGTTTTAGAAAAAAATCATATTGCTTTTGGTGCTTCTTCTAAATCTTCGCGCCTCATTCATGGTGGGCTTCGCTACCTAGAAGAGTATGAATTTTCTCTTATAAGAGAATCTTTGCAAGATCAGAAATACCTTTTAGATACTTACCCAGCTCTTGTCAAACTTCATCCTTTTTATTTTCCCGTATACAAAAATTCTAAACGTCCAGACTGGATGATTGGGCTTGGTTTATGGCTTTACAGCTTATTTGCAAAACATGGAAAAAAATCTGTTAAAGTTTCTAAGGAAGAGTTTTTTAGTGAATTTAAGAATATTAAAGACCAAAACATAAGAGCAGTTTTTAAATACTACGATGCAAAAACAGATGATGTTGCCCTCACACATAAAATAGCCTTAGAAGCTCAAGATGCAGGCGTGAACATACTCGAAAAGACACAACTCAAAGAACTTCACTTAGAGGACAATACAATAACTTTTGAGACTACTCAAGGAATCTTTGAAGCAAAACTTCTAATCAATGCTACGGGTGCGTGGATAGATGAGATAAACAAAAAATTTAACCTGCCTTCTTCTTACAGCATTGAAAAACTCAGTGGGATTCATATTGTTATAGACCGATTGCTTATTCCTGAACCTCTTCTCTTAGAAACAGCGAGTAAACGTATCTTTTTTATGATTCCTAATGGTGAGACAACTATCATAGGTACTACAGAGCGAAGTGAAAGCTCAAATATTGATGACATAAAGATTAATAACGAAGACATTGAGTACCTTTTACAAGAGAGTAACAAGTACCTTAAAACAGAATTATGTGCTAGTGACATCAAAGAGGTTTACATAGGAACAAGACCTATAATCAAAAGTAAAAAAGAGATTTCTAAAATGTCTAGAGAGTACAAGCTTGACTTGCACCATATTGCAAATACCAGAGTTCTTCATATATACGGTGGAAAACTAAGCACTTTCAATTCTTTGGCAAGAAAAGTAGTTAATCTTCTTTCAAAAAAATGATACAAGACTGGTAAAATGTAACTAATCGTTATTATAGAACGGTTATACTATTACTATACAAACATTAGAATTATTTATTAAAAAGAAGAAGGAGACATTATGAACTATTTAAAAAGTAAAGATTGGGAACTCTCAGAAAACTTTGTAACAGATGAAAAACTATTTAACAAAAGAAGAGAGTTTTTAAAGCTTGGAGCGGCATTGGCAGCGAGTAGTGTTAGTGTTATGGACTTGCCTGCAAAAGAGTTTGTACCAACTCCAAACTTAGAGTTTTTAAAAGACCTTAACTTAGAAAAGTTCAGACTAAATACATATGATCAAATAAGCTCTTATAACAATTTTTATGAGTTTAGTACAAATAAAAAAGCAGTTAAACCCTTAGCTAAAAACTTCAAGACTGATCCCTGGAAGATAAAAGTTGATGGGCTTGTTGAAAAACCATTTGAAATTGACATGCATAAGGTTATGTAAGAGTTTACGATGCAAGAGCGCATCTATCGTTTTAGATGTGTTGAGGGCTGGTCAATGGTTGTTCCTTGGGTTGGCTTTGAGTTACCACAACTAATCAAGTACTTAAAACCACTATCTAGTGCTAAGTATATTCGTTTTGAAACACTATATGACCCAGATCAGTTTCCTGACCAAAAGCGTGGTGTGCTTGCCGCAATTGAGTACCCTTATGTAGAAGCTCTGCGTATGGATGAAGCTATGAATCCTCTTAGCTTTATAGCTACTGGACTTTACAGGCATACATTACCACCTCAAAATGGTGCGCCTCTTCGTCTTATTACTCCTTGGAAGTATGGTTTTAAAAGTATAAAATCAATTGCAAAGATTACATTTACGGATACTGAGCCTATAAATACTTGGCAAAAGATTGCATCTAACGAGTATGGTTTCTTTGCAAACGTGAACCCAAATGTGGATCATCCTCGTTGGTCACAGGCAAGAGAAAGAGTTCTTGGAAAGTTTTTCAAGCAAGACACACTTATGTTTAATGGTTATGAAAAAGAAGTTGCACACTTGTATAAAGGTATAGATTTGAAGAAGTTATTTTGAAAAAGAAACTAGCCTTAGCATCTATATTATTATTGCCATTTATATTTTTGCTGTACATGTTATTTGTTGTAGAAGTGGAAGATCCTATAAAATATATATACACGATAACAGGAGCTACAGCTTTAATGCTCTTGTATATTACAACTATTATTTCTATGTTAAAAAAAGCTATAAACCTTGTTAAGTATCGTCGTATGGTAGGTCTATTTAGTTTTTTCTATGCTTTATTACATATGATTAACTTTGTTGTTTTAGATATGGAGTTAGATGCTGCATCTGTGATAAGTGAAACACTAAAAAGACCATTTATCTATCTTGGAACTATTTCCTTTTTGTTATTAGTTTTTATGAGTATTACGTCAACAAAAAAACTCTTTCCAAAATTTTATAAATACCACAAGGTAATATATATTTCTATTATACTTTCAAGCGTACACTTTGTTATGGCACAAAAAGCACTAAGTGTTGAACAATGGGTTTATCTTTCAATTATGCCAATAGTACTTGTTTTTAAATTATTACAACGTACAAAAATTATACACATCTAAGTATTAGTACAAACATTGTATTATTACTTCATCAAATAAAAGGAAGACAATATCAAGATAAAATTATTAACAATACTAAGTCTATTAGTATTAACTATAGGTTCAACTTCATTATCAGCAAAGCAAAGCCCTTTTCTTATCCAAGGGAAGATGCCACACCTTACAATGTTAGTAAAACAAAACTGGGATAATGAAGCGCTCGGATTTACAGAGCAACAAAGAGTAGAACTTAAAAAGATTAGACAAAGAACTATGAGTGGAGTTATGGGTTTAAAAGGTGAGATATTTCCTCTTGAGAAAAGTATAGTGAAAGCAAATGCAAATGGCGAAAAACCTGCACAAAAAGATGTTGAGAAGTTAGCTAAACTAAGAGCAGAAGCTACTATGATTCATCTAAATTGTATCTACGATACAAAAAAAGTTCTAAGTGAAAAACAACTACTTCTACTACTAAAATAATCTATGTGCAGTAGCTAAAAGCTACCGTACATGCATCTCCATGTCATCAAACTCATCAAGAGTTGGTTGAACTAACTTTGCATGACACCCTTCAATCTCTTGTTTTAAATGTTGATCTGAATTTTTATTATCACGGATTGCTGTATATATTCCAATATCAATCGTTTCTTCATACTTAATAAAGGTATCAAAGACATCATTTAATATTTTTAAGTCATCTGTTTCTTTTGCAACACTTACAACATGTGTTCTATCTTTCCATAACTCAGACAAAGAGTCTCTTTTAATTATGGCTTCTACTGCTACTTCCATTTCTTGTATATAATGTGAATGCATAACATATCCTTTTTATTTTTTTTAATAATTTTATTCTTATATTATATGTTAAAAAATATTAAAATAAAAGTAATTTATAATATTAATATTCAATATTTTATAATATCTTTTTCAAATAT